>CAYFTH010000001.1:0-58336 GCA_964346075.1 uncultured Fluviicola sp.
CATCAGTGAACAAGGTATTGAGTTCAACAGAAAAATGGAATATTGTATGAGACTGACTCAAATTTCCTCTACATTAATTTTACCTTCATTTATTTTAGTTTATTAAGTCATTTTTCTATTTTTACAAGAGGTAACGTTCTTTAAAATAGACAAAACAAGTACAAATTTTTGGTGAGTATTTTGGTGAATCAGAAACTAAAATAAATTTAAAAAATTGTGTTTCAGCATATTATATACGGTTTTCGAATCCTGTCGCGATCACAGAGCCTCTCTTCGGAGAGGCTTTTTTGTTTTACAAAAGCCACCAAATACAACAAATAGTAAATGCCAACAATTTAAACTTGAGACCATAGACTATTTTAGTCAAACAACATATTGATTTAAAAAATTTTATAACTTCCACCGCAGATATGGAGGTACCCGATGTATCATCCCCCAGCTGGAATTCTAAAGAAATTACAGCTAAAAATTCAATGTGAATTAGAAAAATTTAACAATTTAGTATTTTAGACCATTTTTACTTGTAACTTCTTCAAAAGTTATGCGTCTTCTCTATATACTATGATTGCAATATAAAAGTACTTTAATCGATTAACAACTGCTTAAATGAAAACTTTACTTTTTCTTTCCGTTTTGTGTTTTTCTACAACGCTTCAATCTCAGGTCTTAAGAGGTACGGTTTATGGTTCTGAGGGAGCGGAAATACCTTTTGCTAAAGTTCACTTGAAAAACAGTTCTTACGGTACCTTCGCCAATTCTTTAGGGAAATTTCAGATTGAACTAAAACAAGGTGACCATACGCTATCCTTTTCAGCGAGCGGTTACCATTCAAAAGACACAACCGTTACTATCTCTGGAGAAGGACAAAATGACTTTTCCATACAGCTCACCTCAGAAGTTCAAGAGTTTGATGAAGTAACAATCAATTATCGCTCAGAACGAGATCGAGGGAAAGAAATTATGAAGAAAGTGATTGATAAACGGTCCTATTTTCAGAATTTTTTGAAAGAATATTCAACTGACTCCTATTGTTTTACAAGTCTTGAAAAAGATCGTATCAATGATAGTACAGACTCAGTTATAGGGAAAGAAAAGTTAAACCTAATGGAGTGGAGAGCTGTTTCCTACTATAAAAAATCAAATAGGTACAAAAATGACTTTTACGCTTATCAGGATTTTATGGAAACAAAGAGCGATATAAACTCCTCAAATGTTGGCATCTCCATAGATGGACTGGATGAGAACATTGTCCCAGATGCCGATATTCCTCAAAATCCCTACTTATTCGTTAATGGTATTGAAGATTTTCATTTTTCAATATTTGACAACAACATCTCATCTCCTAAAATCACGAAGTCGCCACTTGTTTCTCCACTTGCTTTTAATGCTTCAATCTATTACATTTTTTACCTGGAAGATGTCTTTGTAGATCAGAAAGGCAAGACGAACTATGAAATTCGTGTAGAACCAAGATTTAAAGTAGAGCCGCTCTTCGAGGGGACACTTTATATTCGAAAGGATAATTTCGAGATTAGTTCTTATGAATTATCGATTAATCCAAAAGCGATGCACTACTTCAAAGAAATGAAAGTAGTTTGCGATTATTCAAAAGTAGATGAAAAACTTGTTCCCACCAGAAGAGAGTTTATCTATAAGATCAAGGAGGGAAAGTCGATGATTAACGGTCTGATCAGACTGAAGCATAAGAATTATTCTTTTGAAGTCGACGACTCAAAGCGCAATTTTTGGCTACAGACAAAAGTTTATGATGAAAAAGCATTCGATCGCGATTCATCTTACTGGAATGAGCATCGCCCCATAAAACTAAAACCAATCGAGCGTAAGTTTATAAGTGAGCAGGACAGTATTTTGGAATATAGAGAGAGTGAGGAATATTTGCGCAAAAGGGATAGTGTTCGCAATGAAATCACCCTTTTGAGTGTACTCTTCGGAAATATAGGATATGTCAACTCTTTTAAAGGTTATGAACTGAGTATACCTGGGTTGATCAGTCAAGTTGTACCTTTCGGAGTAGGAGGATATCGTCATAAACTAGACCCAACATTTAGTAAAAAGTTTGAAAACGGGACTCAATTGGTTGTCTCCCCTTCGATAGATTATGGCTTTAGAAATGAAGATGTAAAAGGAGGGTTGAGAGCTTCCTATATGTATAATCCACTTAATTTTTCCCGCTGGGAATTCATGTTCGGCGATGTATATGACTTTATAACGTCTAATCAAAATATTCAGGGAACACTTGCTCCTGCTAACAGAGTGAGGAACCAAAAATTCGAGATCAACTATCGCCAGGAATATTTTAATGGATTTTACGCAAAAACTACCCTGCATTACTCCGACCGTCAATCCATCGATAATTTAGAATATCCTGAATGGGTCGAAATTTTTGGAATGTTTCAAAACCCTCAGCCGTTCGAGCGGTACAAGATTTTACTTGCTACGATAGATATAGAATATCACTTCCGTCAACGCTATATCATCAAAAATGGGCAAAAGTACGTGTTGGGTTCACCATGGCCAACAATTAACTTCCAGTATAAAAAAGCAATCCCTTCTATTTTTGATGCTGAAGCTCAATTCGATTTTGTTGAACTGAAAGTTCATGACGAAATTGATTTTAAAAGATACGGTAAATCAGAGGTTAATTTTAAAGGAGGCGGCTTTATCCAGAAGTCAGACCTTAGAATTATTGAGCACAGGTTCTTCAGACCCTCGGATCAGTTTTTCTTTTCTAATCCTACCAGAACCATGCAATTGTTAGACACAGCTCTAAATACTTCAAATTCGTATTATCAATTAAACTTTATACATAATTTCAATGGTTACTTCCTGAATAAAATATGGCTGATCAATCGTCTAAAATTAGAGGAGTCCATCGGTGGAGGTATGTTAGCAATACCAAATGCGAATTTTGCACAGGTCGAATTTTTTGTAGGACTACAGCGAATGTTTAGAATTAAGAAATCTGTCTTTAAGTTGGGCATTTTTGCTGTCACGCAGAGTAATACATTTGATACAGCCTCAATCAATTTAAAATTTGGATTTAATTTGTATGATTCCTTTAGGGATAAGTGGAGTTATTAGCGCTAAAAAAAAATGATCTATCTGGAACAGGTCCAATAAAAGATCAAGTTACATTTCAATAAACTCAGACCCATAAAACACTTTTTTTCAGTTATACCACCTGTTTACTTTTAAATGAGTTTATCGCTTTGTATAAATCAGGTCAAATAAAGTCTGTTGTGCTGCAGCGAGTTATTCAAGAACAGCTCCTAGGAAATCCAGAGCATCATGCATGAACATCTGAGGAAGGAGATTTGTGTATGGAGCTACTCCTTTATATAACTACGATATAGATAGTACATCAAGGCTGTTCCAGCTCGCTAATCAATAAAAGTCTCATTATACAATTAATCGTTTGCGGAATTTAACGTTACCCTCCTTTTCGCTTGGTTTTATACCCGTCGGAATCGAGGATACTCATCACTTTATCGCGGTGATTTCCCTGAACAATAATCTCTCCATTCTTAGCACTACCTCCTACTCCACATTTGGACTTGAGCATTTTCCCCAAGGCTTTGAGGTCATCCGATGTTCCCACAAATCCTTCGATCAACGTCACTTCTTTTCCTTTGCGCTTTTTGCGATCAATAGAAACGTAAAGACATTGCTCGCTATTTGGAAGCGTCTCTTGTTCTACAGATTCATCATCGTCGTAATCAAAATCTGGGTTCGTGCTGTAAACGACATTGCTTTTCTTGTTTCTCTTTCCCATCATTAAAAAGTTTGAGCATTTGAGCACCTTCAAAATGAATCACTATCAAAACCATGAATATTCATTGGGAATAGTGCTCCAGGTAAAATTACAAATTTTAGAACACAGTGAATTTAAAATGTTGTATTTCGTATTACTCAGGAGGGAAATCCATTATTCTCAATAGTCGCCGCAAGGCATTTTGATTGCTCTCCGAATCAAGTGCATCGCGAATTTTTTGTTTTTCTTGCTTCGTCAGATGCCAAGACAGCGCAATTCGATCCTCAAAATCTTCTCTGAGATTAAAGGTAATCACATCTATAGGAAAGTCTAAACTGCGAACTGCCGTCGAAAACAATTCGTCTTGATTGAAATCCTGAACGCGCGGGAAGTTTCCGTACATATTGCTAAAGGGAAGAAACATGCGCTCAATCAATCCAATTTCCTCATAACTTTCACCCTTAAGGGTTTTCTTTGAATCCCTGATTTTAAGAACAATTACACCACTTGTGTTTTCCCGAATCCATTTTCGCAATGACAACAAATAGCGAACCGTCGTTTTCGTACCATAATTATCGCGGATTCCTGCATCCATAATTTGCATGCCGGGAGAAGTCGGCATCGTCACCATAGGCATAATGTACGGAAATGTAGCGCTCATGCGCATCACAGAAGTAAATCGCACCTCTTCAGGGTTGAGCGAACTAAAATATTTAAGGTACTCTATATTCTCGATTTGAGGGTTCAAACCAATTCGTTTATCTAATTGACTCGTGGCTTGTAAATAGCCATGGTGCTGAGAACTGATTAACAGCCTTCTTCCATCATTTATGATCGTAGGAGTAAAAATAAAAGTAGGTACGCTTCCCGATTGCTCAATAGCTTTATATTCTCCAAGTGTCCGATCAAAAACACCGTCTAAATTTTCTTTAAGTTCTTCTTCGAAAGCAAAACCGCGATCTTTCGAATACCATCTTCCGTTAATCTCAACTTTTTGAAATCGAAAGAAAATGTCACTGGTTGAAATTGAGAAGGACAAACGATTCAAGAGGTCGCTCGATAATTTAGAGACGTATCGATTATCCAATCGATCGACGATCAAACTATCTCGTTCCATCATCTGCAGTTCGCGAAAATAGGCAGCTCCAATCATTCCTCCCGATGCTCCCGTTACCATCTGAACGTTAGAAATGAATTTTCGTTGTGATATACTATCGATATGACGCAATACGTTGAATGTCCAGGTAGCACTGCGCAAACCTCCCCCACTCGTATTGACAATAACGAGTTTGGGTTTGGTAAACCCTGATTGATTCTTCCAATTTGTCAATGTCTTCACATACTGCTGATAATCGTGTTGAACAACACTATCTTCATATGCTAACGTATCTATGGCACTTTGACTGTAGGGTATTAAATCTTGCTGCTCATAAGATAACCCAAAAGCATAACTCTGGAACTGAAAAAGTTGTGTTTCCTTACTCAGAAAGTTAATGATAAGAAATAAACTAATGAGCACAACATAAGTCCAGTTTTTCAACCATGAAAAAAAAGCGCTGACCAACATAATGATAATAGTAAACAGCATCATTATACTCACGCTTGCAGGTACTTGAAAAAGTTCATGATCACGAAAGAAACCTATCGCAAAGAAGGAAAGAATCAAAATCACTTCAAAAAAAGAAGCGTTGATATGATTTTGACTAAAAACCTGATTGAGTAATTGGCGATCGTAATGCATTGAGCTGCGCGATTTTTTGATCCGCAGACCTGTTCCAATATAAAAATAGCGATCCAAATTTTTCCTCAAAAAGTCCTCATACCAAGTCTGCTTTTTATGCAAAGAAGCGTTGACATTACTGCTTTTTTTAACGAATTCTTCCGATCGCTTACCCGTGAGTTTGAACAAGTCTTTATTAGTAGGAAAGAAATACAAAAATGCAATACTGATAAAAAGAATTACTCCCAACAGCAAACTTCCAATCTGTGTCCATATTTCTAAAATAGATACAAACTCCTGGGTCGTTTGAAAATTATATATCTCCACGATCAAGTTCACCAGGAAGATCAAAGGGATCAAACTATTATTCGTGGAAAACTTAAAGAATGGTCGAGACAACGTGGCGATAAACGGATATTTCGGTCCGAGTTGAATGTAGGAATACGTATGAAAAGCCATGATGAACCCACCGAAGCTGAATCCAACAAGCAAGAAGGCCAGGTAATTGGAACTTCCGAGGTATTCAGGAGAAAGGAATAAATACGGTAATCCTATTCCTATACCAGCTTGACTATTGATAATAGCGAAAAGAAATATCCAATAAAATAATACAATGAGATTGTATTTGAGCTGCGAAAAAAGCAGATGAATTGGGAAAAATGCCCAAATCGCTTTAAAAAATGCTCCAACTCCTTTCATCTTTGCCATTTACTCATTACAATAATACTACGTTTTCAATGATTTACCATGCATTTCAATAAAATCAGTCACGAAATAAGCCAGCGCCTTTCCAACCCATGCTGCTTCTCGATCAGTTTTTGGAGCGGCTTCCGGCAAATGTAGGTAATCCACATTCTTCAGAGTTCCAAAAGTACGAATATATTGTCTGGCAACATTTAATGATATTCCGACTGGAGTCATAGCACTACTCGGCATATATGCTATCGCATCCATATCTAATTCCAATCCAACATGAGCATTGTTTTTCTGGAATCGCTCTTGAAGCACAACAAAATCGTCCAAATAATTGACTCCCTGATCCAAATAACTGGTATCGAAGGTGAAATAATGATTATCTTTTCTTAGATCATCTATAATTTTTTGACTATTGTAGCGTGGATGGAGCCCAAAAACATGGTACTTATCAATAAAGCCCTGATTAAACGCATAAGAGAAAGAATTCCCACTGTGCCTTCCTTCCAGCGATCTATAATCAGCATGAGCGTCTAGATTAACAATAGTTAATCGTTGGCCCAACTGTTGTGACTTAAAGCGAATCAAAGGAAAAGCATTATTGTGACCACCGCCTACGACTATAGGAACTTGACCTGCATTGACAACATCAGTCAACACATCCTGAATAAAATCATCCAATTCACTGACGTAGTCGTGCAAAGCAACATGAGGCTCCTCACGTTCCATTTGAATCGTACCCCAAACACATAATGAGTCGCCTGACAAAAATTCATTTGACTGCATATTCAGTAATTTAGAGAGGAACGCTTCACCTCCATTTTCAGCACCTGACTTTCCATGATTAGCTCGCGGTCCTACACTCTCAGCAATCACAATTAAAACATACGTTGCCGCTTCTATTGATGCCAAGCGTTGTCCGAGTTTTGTTTCCCCTGTACGAACAGAAACGAAACGTTCAGCCGCAGTTTTATCCAGTCGCTCCAGCGAAAAATTGTTCTTTGTACTCTTCATAAGTTTTCAATATGATTCAATAGTTATTCATCAAATAAGGCTATAAAAGTTGATGGTGGCTTGCTGGGGCGCATTGTAGTTTTATCAACAAAAACCAATGTTGTCGTGGCCGTTGCAATCAAGTGATCTGTTTCATTGTATATTTCATAATCGAAAGTAATACGAGCACCGGCAATACTTTTGATATGCGTGACTATTTTTAATTCATCATCATATTTTGCCGGAGCCTTATACTTCACATGATAATCGCTGACAGGCAGCATTACTCCCATATTTTCTAATTCGCGATAAGACATCCCTAACGACCGCAAAGCTTCAACACGGCCCACTTCAAAATATTGCGCGTAGTTACCATAATAACAATACCCCATTTGATCGGTCTCACCATAACGCACACGCAACTTGGTCGATTTCGTTAGTAAAGATTCTGTTTCTTGCCGCATTTTTTAAACAAATAAGCGTTAATAATTAAAAAAGGTTCTGTATATTCGAAGTGATTAATTGCATATCAAAAAGTCATAACAGAATACGCAATTTTATCGATGAAAATAACATTTTATTACGACGAAAAAGCAATCTTAGCAGATAATTTAAAATTATTTTAAGGTGTAAAACTTTTTAAAAAGTCAATAGGTATTTGATTTTTTTTTTAACTTTTTTCTGTAAATATTTGTTCCATCGAAATTGATAAAAATAATCGGTGCGCCGATCGAAATATAATTGGTAAAAACGCTTTAAACAAACTAAATGAGTAAGTTACACGAACAAAAATGGGAAGCCTGCCTCAAAGTTATTAAGGATAATATTCCGTTACAAGCCTTCAAAACATGGTTCTCTCCTATCGTTCCTATGAAATTGGAAGGAGACATACTCACCATTCAAGTCCCCTCCCATTTTTTCTACGAATGGCTGGAAGAGCATTACATCGGTTTACTAAAAAAAGTAATCAAAAAAGAACTTGGGGTTAACGGGCGATTAGAATACTCAATAATTATGGAGAAAAACTCTCCAAACTCTACTCCATACACTGTAAACTTGCCAACTTCGGGTAAAAGCTCGCTTAAAAATGCTCCCGTGACCGTCCCTTTGGATGTGAATGAAAAAGAAATTCGTAACCCGTTCGTGATTCCCGGGCTCAAAAAAGTCAATGTAGATGCCAATTTAAACCCCTCTTACTCTTTTGAAAACTTTGTTGAAGGAGACTGCAATCGATTGGCGCGTTCTGCGGGATATGCAGTAGCTAACAAACCTGGAGGCACTGCATTTAACCCACTTCTCATTTATGGAGGTGTTGGACTTGGCAAGACGCATCTCGCCAATGCGATTGGTATTGGTATTAAAAATCAATTTCCCAACAAAACAGTTTTATATGTTGGTTCTGAGAAATTCGCTCATCAATTTATTGATTCTATCAAAAACAATACGACCAATGATTTCATCCATTTTTATCAAATGATGGATGTTTTGATTATTGATGATGTTCAATTTTTCTCTGGAAAAGAAAAAACACAGGATGTTTTCTTCCACATTTTTAACCACTTGCATCAAAATGGTAAGCAAATTATTTTGACTTCAGATAAAGCACCTGTAGAAATGCAAGGGATGGAACAACGCCTCCTGAGTCGTTTCAAGTGGGGACTTTCTGCGGATCTTCAATCACCTGACCTGGAGACCCGGATTGCTATTCTTGAAAAGAAAATGTATGGGAACGGTATTGACTTACCCAAAGATGTGGTAGAGTATTTAGCTTACAGTATTAACACCAATATTCGGGAGATGGAAGGTGCGTTAACCTCTCTGTTAGCGCAGGCTTCGCTGAATAAAAAATCTATCACTTTAGAATTGGCTAAACAGATGATCGATAAGTTCGTGAAAAATACAGCGCGCGAAGTGTCTATCGAATATATTCAAAAAGTAGTCTGTGATTATTTTGATCTCGAAATAGAAATCTTAAAATCAAAAACGCGAAAACGAGAAGTTGTACAGGCACGCCAAATTGCGATGTACTTTTCTAAAAAGATGACCAAATCATCACTGGCGAACATCGGTGCTCATTGCGGCGGTAAAGATCACGCTACCGTGCTCCACGCATGTCGTACTGTGAATAACCTTTCAGAGACTGATAAGCAATTTAAAAATTACTTGACAGAACTTGAGAAAAAACTGTCAATGCAGTAAAACTTAACAAACAAATAAAAACAAAGTCGGAGTTTAAAAGAGGCTCCGGTTTTTTTGTTTTCATCATTCCAGTCCGAAGCTGTGATTGCTGATCCGAGCGTAGGGAACCAGCATCCGAAATGGTAAAGTTTGAGCATAAAAAAAGGGAAGCTTACACTTCCCTGATTATGGAGTTACACGATCTCAGATTTATCAAAATACCATTAGCGTTGTTTACCTGATCTCGATTTAAAAATAGTTTACTGACCGAAGTCAAGCAAAACAAACCAATTTAGTCGTACTAGTACTTTATTCATCTTCATTCCCAAAACGCTCAATAACTTGTTGCGTTACTCCTGTATGACTGAAACCTCCGTCGTGAAATAAATTCTGCATCGTTACATATTTCGTATAATCGGAGAACATTGAGATACAGTATGCTGCACAAGCTTCTGCGGAAGCATTTCCCAGCGGGCTCATCTGATCACTGAAATTGATAAATTCATCAAATCCTTTAATTCCTTTTCCTGCCGTCGTAACTGTCGGAGATTGAGAAATTGTATTCACCCGAACTTTCTTCTTTATACCATAGTGATAACCAAAGCTGCGCGTAATTGATTCTAAAAGCGACTTAGCATCAGCCATATCATTGTAGTCTGGAAAGATACGCTGTGCAGCGATATAGGTCATTGCCAACACAGAACCCCACTCGTTCAAGGCATCGTGCTTCATGGCAGTCGCTAAAACTTTGTGCAGGGATCCTGCTGATACGTCGAGTGTTTGGTTATAAAACTTGTAATTAATGTTCGTATAGTGCTTTCCTTTTCGAACATTTGGAGACATTCCAATCGAATGGAGAATAAAGTCTAATTTCCCACCCAGATGTTCCATTGAGGATTCGATGAGATTTTCAATATCCTCCTCACTAGTCGCATCCGCTGGAATAACTTTACTGTTGGTCTTTTCTGCCAAATCGTTAATTTCCCCCATACGCATGGCTATTGGTGCATTTGTCAAAACAAACTCAGCACCTTCTTCTTTCGCCATTTCAGCAACTTTCCATGCTATTGACATGTCGTTGAGGGCTCCAAAAATAATCCCTTTTTTACCTTTTAATAAATTGTTTCCCATTTCTATCGAATTTGGAACAAAAATAGAATTAATATTGGAAATTCTTAAGGTATTTCGTTGAGGGAAACACAACCATTTCCTTATTTTCGTGTTGTAGAAAGGTAGAAAACATATACTATGGCCAAAGAAAACGAGCAAAACGCTAATAAGAAGAAAAATGAAAAGGTTGATTTTCAAAACCCCATTGATCCGGATAAAATAACTGAAACCCCCCATAACCTGCCATACGCTCACAATACAGGAAGCGCTGTTGTCAAACCAGAGGATGAAGGTAAGCTCAAAGGTAGAGCAATGAATGCTATGGAACATCAAACTGACATGCAGCTCGATCAACTCTACAAACAAATGCAACTACTTGCAGATCAAGCGAAGGGCCTACAACAGAGAAAACAAATTTCTGAAAAAATCTACGACGCTGAAATGCGTTTTGAACCCTTAATTAACCATACCTACCACCTCTACTTAAAAGAAGGTGAGAAATATCTACTTTCGCTCATCGCTCCCGAACAATGGGGTAGATCGGGAGACCAATTTGAATTTATTGCTACTGTTCGATTACTTGCTGATCATACGTGGGATATCATTGAAAAATCTGAGCAAGCCGATTTATAATCTTATGCGCAACTGAGCTCCTACCTCGCTGCGTACATTTCCCTGAATGGTCTCCGATCCGGAACTGAGTGAGCCTTCTCCGTCGAAAACAAAAGCAGCATAGCGTAACCAGAGATCGCATTTTCCATTCATAAAAGTATAGCGTACCATCGCGTATCCGCGGCTTCCCTGTCCAAAATAGACAGGAATACTAAAAACATTCTGCAAATTATATTCGTAGGAATAAATCCTCACATCATAGCTTTCCGTATCGAAAATGGCATATCTGAAGGTGAATTCCAGTGGAAAACCTTTACTGCGGTAAAGTAAATCCTGACTCACAGAAAATCCGTCCTGGAACCCCATACTTTCACGAAAATCGGTAACATAATCAACTCTTGACTTCAATTGCCAGCCTCCTTGTAACTTAAACCTACCACTTAAACGATACGTTCGCTGTGTATAAGTTTCCACTGGTCGAATATTCGTATCATAATCCCGGCTATTTTGCATTTTTTGTTGTTCACGCACTCTCAAAAACAATTCAAGGTCTGTTCTCGGGCGATATTTGAGTTGTCCAAGAATCTCATGCCCTTCACTTGGTGCATCCACGCGAAAACGCAACCAGGGAGAAGAAAAGAAATCCACATAAGTATTAAGGCTCCAACTGTCAGAGAGGTCGAATTGCCCACCTAAATAAAATCCTTGTTCATTAATTGGACGACTCGACTCACCAAACGCTCTGGCGTAAAACGCATGGTAATCTTTGGGGTAGTTCCTGTACATAGCACTTAACGAAGCACTTTTACTCAATGCAACAGAAGCACCTTGTAAAACAGCGACAGCATTCGAAGAACGACTTTGCGCCACTTCACCGAAAATACTGAGGTTCCGATAAATATAAGAGTAATCGGCACTGATATTTGTCAACTCGTCCCCACCAAACTCGTACTTATTTACCAACCGATCGGCACGAGCATAAGGCAAGTCAAATCGCTGCGTAATCGCCGATACTCCAACCTGAAAACCGCGATATTCATATTTCAAATTACTACCTAAAACCGTTTCCTGAAGGCTGTTTTTCCGCTCAAGCTCTGAGGTCGTTCGATGGAACCCAGAAAGATTAATAGAAGAAGCCATCCGAGCCTCTGCGCCGCTCTCTAAAGTATCCACAACCTGCAAGGAGCCATCTACACCTTTCCGCGATGCCCATGTGGTTAACGAGAGCCCTTTCCATCCTAACTCTACACCTCCTCCACGCATGAATCGCGTTTCATCAACAGATGCGTAAGGGCGCAGTCCTCTCGCATTTTTGCGTAAATTCGTGGCATCAACTGTCTTGTTGAAGGCATAACCCGTCCAAAATGCCAAAGCTTGTCCCAGTTCTACTTGAAAATCTCCTACAGCAACTTTTCGAAGAAATTTACTGTCGTTACTGTAATAAGCATGGCCACTATAAAAATCAAAACCTTGTGGTTGTGTTTTTCCAAAAAGTTGTTCTCCCGCATCTTTTTCCATCGTTATGCCAATACTTAGGTCCTTCTTATGCGTGTAACGAATCCGTGAATACACTTTATCTGGACTTCCCCAGTAGTAAGAATTGCTCTCTTCTTTTTCTTCATCACTAACCTCCTCATACCCTCTCTTTTCTTCTAAAACTCTTTGGTAACGAAAATAAGCTTCCAACTTCCCGTCTTTTACGTATTCGAGCCAATCCCGTTCTTTTTCTTCCTCAAGCGGAGCTACAACAACGAAAGGAAGCACGTTTTCCAAAGTCGGTATATCCCAATACTTTAAATCAGTAAGTTCATAAACGGTTGAAAATCCGTCACGCTTTTCACGCTCCTCAATGAGCTCGTTGATTTGAAAATCTGAAAGCAGACGCAATTCTTGTAAATCATCGCGGGAGGCATCATTCAGGTTCATTGGATGGTCGTAATAGTAATAGAGCAAATCGAAAACATCTTCTAACGAAATATTCTCTGCTTCCAATTCCTCAGCGATAAACTCAATACGTTGCTGTATGACATCATTTTTCTTTTGCGTCAAACCAGTAAAAGGTAAGAAGAACAAAAAAATAACTCCTATGTGGCGAAGTGTAATCATTCTTTCTTTGGGTTGTAAAAATCAAAGGTCAATCCTGCAGACGGAGTCCAACCCAGTAATTGATTGAATTGTGTTCCCAGGTCAATTTGTAATTTATCAAATGACCACCCTAGTCCAAAACCAAGTTCCATCGGCGCACTTTGAACACCACAGCGCAAATATAAAGATTCTACTGATTTTGGGTGATATTCTAATCCGCCTCGAACGCGGGCATTCCGTCCTACTTCCTGAGATACTTCCATCGCGAGAAGTAGGTCCTCTATAATCCGATAATTCGCACCGAGTCGGACAAGTGTGGTGAATCGATCATCCTGAAACTCCGATAGTTTCGCCCTCCCCAAATTCATCACTGAAAAGCCGATTTGAACGCTTTTATTAATGCGGGCTAGCAAGCCAAACTCACCTGTCACGGTATGCTTGATGCCGTAAGTTGGATCTAACCTTAAACTTAAGTAGTTCATTTGGACACCGGCAGCAATCTGATCAGTAAGACGCATACTGTATCCAGCTCCAATTCGATTCGTCCGAAAATGTTCATAGCCATAAAATTGACCTCCTAAAGAAACGACTCCTCGTTTTAGTGGTTGTGCTATAGCAAAACTCTGTTGTTGCAATTCTTTAAGCATATACCTGCTTTCATAGGCTATCCCAGCAGTTCCCTTCTTTAAAAACCCTAAAGCTCCGGGGTTATGATGGAAACTGTAAGCATCTACAAACGTCACTGACGCATGTCCCATCGAAGATGAACGGACGCCCTGTGGCAACCAACCTTGCGCATTCAGAGCTCCAGTAAATAAAACTGAACAAAAAATAAGTAGCGTGCGATACATACAACAAAAATAAAATAAGCTGGCATTTCTCAATCCCTTATGATGTTAATTTTACATTACGATAATTGAATCTTCCCTTATCGATACAGCGAGTAATCAATCTCATGAAGAAACAGACCGTGTCCCGGTACAGAAACGCCAGCAGCACCACGATCTTTCTTTTTTATTATAGTCTCAACGTTTTCAGGGGGTAACTTACCTTGTCCTACATCAATCAGGGTACCTACTACAGCGCGTACCATATTTCGCAAAAAACGGTTGGCTTTGATTTCAAACTGAAAACGATCGTCCCGCGTTGTCCATGATGCGCGTTGGACCGTACAGATATTCGTTCGAACATCAGTATGTAGTTTAGAAAATGAAGTAAAGTCCTTTTTTCCGATTAAGTGTTGCGCACCTTCATTCATAGCTTCGAGGTCGAGCGGTTGTGAAAAATACCAACTGTAAAAACGATCAAACGGATATTTACGGGGCTGAATAAAATATTGATACGTTCGCGCAGTAGCATCGAAGCGCGCGTGAAAGTCATGCTGAACAATGCGTGCATCATAGATCACAAGATCAACAGGCAGCATTTTATTCAGTTTGTATACGAGCTGATGCTCAGACATCCGTTCTGGTAAATCGACGTGAAAGAAATACTGGCTGGCGTGCACCCCGGCATCCGTACGACCACAACCTACTATCTCCACAGGTTCATTTCCAAATAAGCGCGATAGTTGCTTTGTGAGTTCACCTTGAATTGTAGATACACCCGGCTGCACTTGCCAACCAGCATAATGTGTACCGTCATAGGCCATCTCAAAAAGGTATCGCTGTATCATGCAACAAATTTATATAAAAAAGCGGGGCAACATTGAATAAGACCGCGTGAACGCAATTTTTTCAGGAACCTCCTCCTGCAAAGAGAAATTTGTTAGGTGTGACCAGATTCGTCTTTACGGCGTACATGACAATCCCGGCGGTATTTTTTGTACCCAGTTTCCCCATAATATTCTTCCGATGAGTAGTGACGGTATGTGGGCTCAGGTGCAATAATTCGGCAATCTGTGCATTCGTGTTACCTTCGGCAATGTATTTGATGATTTCCATTTCCCGTTCACTCAGTAAAACTGGCTCACAAGAAAATTCATCAACATTCAAATCGTCCACATTGATCGCAGCACGCTGAATAGATTCCAGTATTTGACCACAAAAAAACTTCTTCCCGGCTCCAGTTTCTTTAATGGAAGAAAGAATTTCAGGAATATCGCAATCCTTTTTTACATAACTCATAACGCCAGATCGCAGTGCTTCAACAATTACAGATGGATTTTGCTCGGGTGTTATAGCTACAAACTTCACATGCTTATGTTTTGCTAGCAATTGCGGAATAACATCAATAGAAAACCCTGGAGCAGTATAATCTATTAACACTAAATCAGTCTCAAAATTCTGAAGTTGCTCAATGAGTTCTTCATCGCAGGTCACTTCACCAACGATTTCGTTAAAATGATCGGCAGCGAGAATCGCCCTCAAACCTACCCTAACGATATCATTACTATCTGCGATTATAACTTTCATTATTGCAAATATACATTAAAAAATACTTTTACTTAGAATGATTTTAAATAAAGAAATTAACAATGCTTGTTCATTCCTTCTTACGTTTCATTAATTATCGACATTTTAGAGTCAATCCATAAGCAGTTCAGGAAAAATTTAAATAAAAAAAGCCGCTTGTTTTCACAAGCGGCAATAGGTAACAAAAACGATATTTTTATTAACCGAGAACTTTTACGTTCACAGCATTCAACCCTTTTCTTCCTTGTTCTACATCGTATTCTACTTTGTCGTCTTCACGAACTTCATCCAATAATCCATTTGCGTGAACAAATACATCATTTCCTGATTCTTCTTCCGGTACGATAAAACCGAATCCTTTCTCTGTGTTAAAAAACTTAACTGTTCCTTGTGGCATAAAATATAAATATTAAAAATAAAGGACGAAGGTACTTCCGAAAGTCGGGTAAACCTAATAATTTGTAAAATAATTTTCATTTTTATTGACAGAGACTCCGGAATGCATTGATTTTAATGGGATACAGAGCACAAAAAAAAGAGGCCGAAGCCTCTTTTAGATTAGTTTAAGTGAACTAAAAAGGAATCTTTTCGGTTTTTCTTTACCTCCAAGCTCCTGGAGTAGTTCAAGATTTGATAAATACTGTTTTTTGATGGCCCCTTTTTAGACTCCTGAGCCGCAGGAGATTTAGTCGAATAATGATTTGCCATAAGCGAATATTTAATTGTTTAAAATAGAAACGCATTTTCAAATCAATTATTTTATCGCTTGCCATAAATTTCTAGGTGAGCATTCCTCCGCACACTTGAAGTGTCTGACCTGTCACGTAATTCGATAAATTAGACCCCAAATATATCACAGCATTTGCTACATCTTCAGGCTTCCCCCCACGTTTCAGCGGAATAGAATTTCTCCATTCCTGCACAACTTTTTCATCCAGTTGTTCGGTCATCTCTGTTTCGATAAATCCGGGAGCAATAGCATTACAGCGAATATTGCGGGATCCCAACTCCTGGGCAACGGATTTTGTAAATCCGATCATTCCGGCTTTTGAAGCTGCATAGTTGGCTTGTCCGGCGTTCCCTGACACCCCAACGACTGAAGACATATTGATAATAGAGCCTTTGCGCGCTTTCAACATCGGACGCTGAACAGCTTTTGTCAAGTTAAATGCAGATTTCAAGTTGGTATTGATCACTTCATCCCACATCTCCTCCGTCATACGCATTAACAAATTATCGCGTGTTATCCCGGCATTATTTACAAGAACATCTATGGTACCAAATACATCCATAACTGATTTTACCAGCTCTTGCGCCGCATCAAAATCAGCCGCATTGGATTTGAAGCCTTTCACCTCTCCTCCGCCTTTACTCAATTCATCTTCTAGCGCTTTTGCTTTCTCGTCTGATGACAGATAGGTGAAAGCCACTTTAGCTCCTTCGGCTATACATCGTTCGGCTATCGCCTTACCAATTCCTCTTGAGGCTCCTGTTATTAATACAACTTGATCGGTTAATAATTTCATACTACTTTTCTTTTAAACACAAAACTAAACATTTTTTAATCACTAATAAGACGCTTACACTTCGTCCACAACAATTACTGAAATGGTTTTACGTGGTACTCAAACCTTGTAAAAATGACATTGTATTGACATTATCTGCATAATCGTTTAGAGCTGGATTCTGAGCTTGTCCGAAAGGTGTAAAACCGGTTCCAACAACCACTTGCAACTCATCTTTGTGCGATTCTATATAATGACGAACCGTGTCCATTGTTTCATAACGCTGAAAATGCAAGACACCGATAGGAGCAAACAAATCCGGGGAAGGACGCATCAATACAAAGCCGTTCTCAATAATTTCCTCCTGATTCATCAGGTAAATCGCTTTGTAGTAATCATAGTTATTCGCATACTTGTTATGATAAATAATTGAACCGTATTCAACGATGGCTCCAAAAAATTCATTCAAATCAAAAGCATCCGGGATCATCAAGTGAGAGACATTGCGACAACCTAACCCATGATACTGAAATATATCAGCTCCCAATGCGGTCAACTCATCTTTTGTTTCAGTTCCTGTTAAAACGGCCAAAGACGTTCTGTTTTTTCTAATAATGCTCGGTAAATGCCCGAAATATTTTTCGAAATACCGTGCTGTATTATTACTACCAGTAGCTATAACTGCATCTATATCTTTCAATTGATCAACAATTTCAATACGCGGTTTAAGCTCTGGCTGCAATTCCAGGATTAACTCCACGAATTGTGGCAATAAGCGATCATCATCGCGTGACATCTTAATTATGGGGCTGTGGCCAGCAAGCAAAACAGACAAAAAATCATGAAATCCCACCAGCGGAATATTTCCTGCCATGATAATCCCTACTTTCCTGGGGTTCGTCGCTACTTGATACGGTTGCAGCCACTGCTCCAGCTTTTCTTCCGTCAAACTTCGCCCCCATTGCTCTAAACTATAACGCACTTTATCTGGCGTGAACCAACCATTGTGATGTTGCTCGCGTTCAATCACCTCATTGATCTGCTCAACATATGATCCTGCAACAAAAGGATGAAAAGCTGATTCTGATTGCTTTTCTCCCCAAAGTCGCATCGATGACCCTACAAGAGCCATGGTCTGTATCGTTTTTTTTCGATCCAACTGTTTCATGAGTAATTATACCGAATTTGTCAGCGCCTAAACAAAAGTTCCTGCGCTGCGTTTATTATATTTGCAAATGTACTGAACAAAAGATAAAAAGTTAGGAATATGGCAATAATGATTACGGACGAATGCATTAATTGTGGGGCTTGTGAGCCCGAATGTCCGAACAATGCAATATATGAAGGGGGAGCTGAATGGGCTTATGCAGATGGAACAACTTTGGCTGGTACAATCAACCCACCCAATAGTGAAGAGGTCGATGCCGAAAAAGAGCATGACCCCGTAGATATGGACGTTTATTATATCGTTACCGATAAGTGTACCGAATGTGTAGGTTTTCACGATGAGCCTCAATGTGCGGCTGTATGTCCAGTTGACTGCTGCGTGGACGATCCAGACTATCGCGAATCAGAAGATGAATTGCTCGCGAAAAAGGATTTTATGCATTTGTAAACAATCACTCCAAAATTAATGAAAGACCATTGCTAGTTGCAGTGGTCTTTTTTTTGTCAAATTCCCTTCAAAATTATTCAACAATCGCACTTATGAACTTTAAAATTGCTTACATTCGTTTTTAACTCACTGATGATTGATATTGGAGCGTTTTATAAACATACTTGTTCTCGACAGTAATGACACAAATATTTCTGGTCTCAGAGCTATGCTCAATGGGGGAGGAAATAATCTGATTTTTTGTGAAACTGAGAAACAAGCATGGCCGATACTCGAGAAACGGAAAATTGGAGTTATCTTGATCAATATTCAGCTCGAGTCTGTTAATGGGTTCGAACTTTTGCAGCGACTCAAATCAAATCCTAATTCTGAAGATGCTTATAAAATTGTCATTAGTGAATCAACTTCCAGCGGTGCAGAGCTGGTGAAAGGATTTCGAGAAGGAGCTGTAGATTATATATCTACGCCTTTTAACCCCAATTTAGTAAAGGCAAAAATTGAAGTCTTTAAAACATTGTATTTTAAAGATCAACGAATTAATCAATTACTGGAAAATATTTTTCCGCAAAATGTATTGCGCGACCTCAATAAGACTGGTAAATTCTCTCCTAAACGTATAGAAGAAGGTGTGGTATTGTTCACAGATTTTGTGGCCTTCTCAAAAATAGCCAAACATCGAAAACCGATGGAGCTACTCAAGCAACTTGAGGAGTATTTCAATAAGTTCGATGAAATCATTGAACGGTACCAATTGGAAAAAATCAAAACGATCGGGGATGCATTTATGGCATTGAGTGGAGTGACTGAAAAAAATAAAAAACCTGCAGTGAGAGCATGTTTAGCAGCTCTGGAGATTAGAAACTTCATGTTGAACAAAAAACAACTTGCCAAAGCTACAGGCAACGACTTTTGGGAAATTCGTATTGGTCTGCATGCTGGGCCTCTTGTCGCTGGTATTATAGGTGATAAAAAAATGAGTTTTGATGTCTGGGGAGACACCGTTAATATCGGCGCAAGAGCTGAACAGAATTCGTTAGCAGATAGTATCACCATAACCGATCGCGTTGCGGGTCACGTACTACCTTTTTTCAACCTCGAACATAGGGGTGAAATAGAAATTAAACATGGTGGCGAAGTTGATATGTTTTTCTTAAAAGAATTAAAACCGAAGTACTCACTTTTCGAGGAGGGGAAACTCGCCAACAGCAAATTAAGAAAACGGTGCGAATTGGAGAATATGGATTTCGCTTTTGCTCGAAGGCACATCATTAATAAACTCAAGTCTTCTTTACCCGACGAGCTCAATTATCACAACTTAAAGCATACACTTAATGTGGAGCGCTGTGCAATCAGGATCGCTGGTCTAGAAGGCGTTGAAGGGGAAGAGCTCACGATTTTACGCACAGCAGTACTTTTCCACGATGCCGGTTTTATTCTGCAGTATGATCACAATGAGAATATTGGCGCGGAATTGGTCAAAAGGGAACTACCTAATTTCGGTTATAATCAGCGGCAAATCGATCAAATCTCACGAATTATTATGTCAACGACACGGGAAATAGCTCCGAGAACGTTATTAGAAAAAATTATGTGTGATGCTGATCACGACTACCTGGGTAGAGCTGATTACTACACGGTAGCTTCAAAGTTGCGTATTGAACTCGAATCACAAGGTAAAACCATGACGGATTTGGAATGGATCGAATATCAATTACACTACCTGGAAAATATTCATGAGTTTTATACAGATACCGCTCGAAACATCAGGTTGAAAGGTAAACTCAAGCGAATTCAGGAGCTAAAAACCAAACACAAAGAATTGATTGAAAAAGAAAAAAACTCCTGATTTTAATACTGCTTTTCCAAAGGACATACTAAAATTTACATTTATCCTCACCTGTATTTTGGCCAGTCATCTGTAACCGCTTAAACTATACAGTTTGCATACAATCAATAAATAGAGCCTTCAAAAAAGTTAACGATTGCTCGTAGATCAACTCATTTCGATCAAAAGACGACTTAACGACATATCAAATGGCACAATAACCAATTATAAAGGAGACTAACTGCTATCATATCAAAATGAGGTATTAACAATCAAGTCGAAAAAGTGTGAAATAAAAAAAATGCCATCCTTAACAGAATGGCATTTTATATAAATCGTAAGTGCTCAACTTAGAAATAAAACATCAAGAAGATGGCACCGTTAAAGTTATCGGTGTCTAAGTTCCATGAACGTGACCCTGCAACCTCATCCGTGATATCAACAGTTTCAGCGGCAACGGGATCATAATAACGGCTTACTGATTCTCCGTCTCCAGTTGTTGCAAACATTACGTTCCATCCAAATTCACCACCTATTGACATTTTTGATCCGAAGAAATACTCCACTCCAACAAATGGACGTAATCCTGTACCAAATGTACCGCCGGATTCAACTTCCATTAAACGCTGACCCGTTGGCTGAGCTGCTCCAGTGCCAAAATTAGTTGTAGTTGTAGGGGCTTGGTTAAGTTCACCAAAAGCATTTCCATACTCATAAGATTCTGAAGTCTTGTTGTACATAAAGAATACATCAGCTCCATAAATCCCCTGAAGTCTACCCTGACCTCTACGGAACTCATAACCACCACCTACTGTATAGGTTTGGTTCGTCAATTTTTGATTATCAGTAACAAAAATAGTTGGACTATTCTCAGTATCATCGATAACATAATTATCTCGTGAAAAATTATTCACCCCAACGCGCAAGTGAGCGCGAATAGCACGATTATTTTCCAACATATACTTTCCAAACAGTACATTATTACCGAGATTACTTACAAATTTATTGTCTCCGGCGTACGTGTTGTTTGCCGTGTTGTTAAATGAATTCCCAATCCAATTCAAAATAGGGACTGCATTGAATCCAATAGCGTATTCTCCTTGTTCTGGTAGAACAGGTACGCCTTCGACATTCGTTAAATCAGTATCTTGAGCTTGCATCGAAAAAGTCAATGCAACAGCACCCAAGGTACTCACTACCTTATGTGATAATTTCATGTTTTATAATTTTTTCAATTAATACTGGTAATCTCTGACAACTACTGCTCCATCGTAAATAGTGACGAATGCACTCGGACGAGAAAATGTAGTTCGCGTCTCTACTGTCGCTGGCTGACCAGTAGCTGTGGTATCGCCGGGATCAGTACCAAAAGAGATAACATCCGTTTCGAAATCATCAAACTGCACTTCTGCATCGATGGGCGTTTCATAAGCTGGTAAGTCAACTGAATACGCGCCATTTCCATTCGTTTTGGCACTATACAACTGGTCTTTATAATTGTAAGTAGGGTCTGGATTTGGATCCAGGTTACTTCCGTTGATTATAAAGGTAACTTTTGTTCCGGCGGGAACTGTTTCCATTTTCATATCATATGTACCATCTGAAAGGGTGTCATTTGCCGTATTTGAATTTACTTCCATCACTCCTTTTACTGTGGCAGAACCAGCCTCCCGTGGCGTTTGCTCCTCTTTCTTACAAGCTACAGCCACTAGTAAACCTAATGCCGTTAAACCTAAAACAATCTTTTTCATCATTTAAAATTTTAGTTATTAATTTAAATTGTCATTCTCGACAAATTAATTTCAGTGCTACTACGTAAGAATGGCTTGAAGGGTTGCAAAAAATCATACTTTCTTAAGCCTGTTTATTTCTTGACTAAAAAGTACTCCGGGTATTTTGTATAGTATAAGGAACATTAGAAGCGTAAAACAGCAAGGTAATAGTACAATTAATCAAGGGAACTCACCTGGAGTCTGAACTTTTTTTATACGAACGCTCGCGAACAACCATGATTATAAAAGGGCAGTACTTTGGAGTTGCAAAGAAATACAATTATTCGTTGATCACTTTTCCTTTATTCATGTTTTCGACTGTTTGAACATAAAGCGTTTCATAGCGCGGCAATACCTTGGTTATACAAAACTTTTGAGCTTGCTCTTTCGCCTGCGCCTTAAACTGACTTAAGCGTTGTTCATTGGAAAGAAGTTTTTTAGCATTTGCTGCCATATCCTGCACATCGCCAACGTCTGACAAGTATCCAGAAAAACCATGTTTGTTGACTTCGGGAATTCCACCTGTATTTGATGATATTACAGGTACACCAACCGCCATGGCTTCCAACGCCGCCAAACCGAAACTTTCAGTCTCTGAAGGGAGTAAAAATAAATCAGAAACTTTCATCAATTCAGCAGCGTCTCTAATTTTCCCCACCATCATCACGCGATCACACGTTCCTAACTCACGGCATAAACGCTCGACATTATATCGTTCAGGACCATCACCAATCAAAAGTAAACGTGCATTCGTTGATTTATTGACTTCATGAAAAATATGTACCACATCTTCCACTCGCTTTACTTTGCGAAAATTAGAAACATGAACGATAATTTTTTCTTCATCTCTGGCATATTTCCTTCGTTTTTCGAAGTCAATCGCAGTTGAAGAATCCTCGTCGATATTGTGTATAAAATTAGGAATGACCTCAATAGTTCTTTTTGTATCAAAATGTGCGTAAGTGTCGCGTTTTAAGCTTTCAGATACAGCGGTAACAGCGTTGGATTGATTTAAACAAAATGTAATCACTGGTTCAAATGATTTATCGCGCCCTACTAGCGTAATGTCTGTACCGTGCAATGTCGTAATAAACGGAATGTTCACACCTCTCGAACTCAATATTTGTTGAGCCATAAAAGCAGCAGATGCATGAGGAATAGCATAGTGAACGTGAAGCAAATCAAGCCCCTCATGTTCTACTACATCAACCATTTTACTCGCCAGTTCGGTTTCATAAGGCTGGAATTCGAAAAGTGGATAGTTACTCACCACTACCTCATGATAAAAAATATTGTCCCGGAACGATCCCAGACGCACAGGCTGGGAGTATGTAATAAAATGTATCTCGTGTCCCTTCTCAGCAAGTGCCTTACCTAATTCAGTGGCAACTACTCCGCTCCCGCCAAAAGTGGGGTATAAAACAATACCTATTTTCATTTTGCTTGTCATAATTTAATATACGCTATTTCCAACACCTGTGAGACCTCAGTTGTTCTAATTCCTTACGGGAAAAAGCTTATAAATTTCTTTTTGTATATCCGTACGAATATCCATTTTCACCAGTTTCCAATTGTCTCCTTTTGGATATACGCGGTTGGATAAAAACACATAATTCACTCCATTTGCAGGATCGGCCCAAGCTTGTGTACCAGTAAAACCAGAATGACCAAAGGATTCAAGTGATACCAACTCACACGTTGGACCTCCTTTCAAGTTCCGGACAGGCTTGTCAAAACCGGCCCCTCTTCTATTACTGGGACAAAATTGGCAAGAAGTATAAGCTTGAACTACTTCGCCTGGTATATATTCGCGTCTTCCATAGGTTCCTTTGTTTAAAAATAGTTGCATCATTTTAGCCAAATCTACCGCATTTGCAAACACACCTGCGTGTCCACCGACGCCGTCTGTCATTGCAGCCCCCATATCGTGTACATAACCGTGAACTAACTGGTGCCTGAAATAGTCGTCGCGTTCCGTTGGGGCAATGCGTTTAACCGAAAACGATTTTAAAGGATGATATCCCATGGTACGCAACCCCATAGGATCAAAAAAAGTTGAATGCACAAAGTCTTCCATGGGTAAGCCCGATTGTTGCTCTACAATTTTCTTGACGAAATAGTACCCCAGGTCGGAATAACGGTAATTACCTCGAGCTCTTAGCCGCGTTGACAAAATCCGTTCATAAATGGTTGTTTCGTAATCGTCCAAAATAAACAAACCTCGTGCTACTTGAGTTTTCATACTATCATTGGGTATCTTAGCATAGTATTTTTCGCTCGGAAAACCATCATCCAGTGTAGCAGTATAAAAAGGGATCCAGGGAGATAACCCCGCTTGATGAGCCATCATATCTTTGAGTAAAATACGTTCGTATGCGGTACCACGCGTTATTTCCAAATACTCCCCTAGTCTTGAGTCTAACGAAAATCGCTCCTTTCCTTGTAAATGCATGAGGCTCGCTGTTGACGCAATAATTTTTGTAACAGAAGCTAAATCGTATAATGTACTATTATCAATGGGTCGGAGCGAATCATAGGTCTGGTGACCAAACGATTTCTCGTAGATCAACTTTCCGTCCTTTGCAATCACAATCTGACAGCCAGGATAGGCTTTTTCACAAATTCCACGTTGAGCGATAGAATCAATAGCAGAGAAATCAGACCTTTGCAATCCGAACTCCATGGGTACCGTATATTTCAATCGCGATGCCACGGGTGTTTCGGCAAAATAACCTTCCTGATAAACCTCATTCAAAGTAACAGTTAGCGGAGTCTCTGATTGAAAGCCACCAAAAAGCAATTGAGCTACGCGATCCAATGTTGGTAATTCCTGCTCGTAAGTCAGAACTACAGCATCCACATCAGCAAACACCTCCCAATCCTTAGCGACAAATGGATGACCGTAAAATGTAACGTAACTGTTCACTGCAGCGGGTATATGTTGCATGAGTTCTTCCCATGCCGAAGGATAGGGCTGTATGGTTGCTGTGAGTGACCGAATAGGAAAGATATTAATGAATATATTGTCGAATTCGTCTGAATATTCTTGCAAATATCGAATTACTTCTTCTGATGAATAAGCATGCAGGTATTTTGCTTCACTGTACTTACCGAAACGATCCTTGAAAGCTATTGCATCATTTCCTAAATTAATCACCAAATTGCTTTCATTTGCATCTTTTACTGGAATGACCTGATCATTTTTCAACACTGTGATTGCCTTTTCATAACTAGCCGTCTCCACATAAGACAATTTCTCAGCTGGTGGAAAAGTCCGTTTATCTTTTCGTGTTTCAATATGATATTTTGCCCTTAAAATTTTCAAGCATTTACGATCAATCGTTTTTTCGCTGTACTCCCCATTTTTCACGGCTTGCACAATGCGATTAATCGCTTTTTGAGGATTTCTTGGGTATAACAAGATGTCGTTCCCAGCCATGTAAGCCTTGACGTCAATAGCTTCAGCGTCAAAATAACGCGCCAACTCGTCATCTCTGAGATCTCCACTGATGATTAAACCATCAAATTTCAGTTCGTTCTTCAGTATTTCCTGAATCACGTGAGGCGAGAAACTCGCGGGAATGCCGGTAGAGTCTATTGCAGGAACCTCTATATTAGACATCATAACTGCAGATGCACGGCTCAAGCGCCCCATCTTAAAGGGTGCCCAGTAAATCTTTTCTAATTTTTCCAGACTAATAGCGGAACGCCTCAATTTATGATCCTGATCACCAACTTGCTCAGGATGTAAGGGAAAATACTTCATAGCACTAAGGACGTTGTTTTCTTGTAATCCTTGAATGAGTGCCCTCGACTGTTTAGCAACCGTTAATGGATTTTCTCCGTAAGTTTCCATTTGTTGAGCCTTGTCCATTTCAGCAGAGCTCACGTTGACGGCTGGTCCCAAACAAAAATTCACACCAAGGTTTCGCATATCATGACTCATCGCTGTGTTCAGCGTACGCGACCATTCCTCTTCATTCACTGCGCCCGAGGTTAACGGAAAAGGATATTTCTTTGACTTCCAAATCTGTTTACTGAGTCCCCAGGTGGCATCCATAGCGATCAATAAGGGTAACATCGAACTCTCTTGAAAACGATGAATTACTTCTTTCGTTTGATCATATTCACCGCGCCCTAAAACTATTCCACCAACATTAAAATGGGTGATTAGTGAATCTACTTTTTTGAGCTCTTCCTCTCCCTTATATGTAGGAACGCGAATAATAAAACTCTGGGCAATCTTTTCACTCAGCGTCATCTCCTCCATTTGTGCCTGCGCCCAATCGCTGCTGG
The DNA here is from genome assembly GCA_964346075.1 of uncultured Fluviicola sp. Lineage (GTDB taxonomy): Bacteria > Bacteroidota > Bacteroidia > Flavobacteriales_D > Crocinitomicaceae > Brumimicrobium. The sequence continues at coordinate 26,591 of CAYFTH010000001.1, forward strand.
ATTTATAAAAGTCAGCCATCGAAGATGAAGATTGTCCAAAAGATTGATTAACAACGGCTAATAAAACAACAAAAACAAAACTGCTCAAGATATTATAACTGTCTACTTTCATTCGCATGCCCTATCACTCCGTTAATTCATTCTGATACATATTCAATTCGCTGCCTTTATGTCACAACCATATCTCTGGAACAAAAATTGAAGTAACAAATATAAGGAAACGATTAATTTAAGTTCCTTCAAAAGGATTATTGTGTGAAGACTTTTAATAAGGTATCAAGTATATTTATTTTAGTTATCTTTATCTGTTGATGAAAAAATATTGTAAAATATGTTAGAACGCATCCGGTTCATGAAAGTGAACAGCAACAAACAATTTGATTATACACCGCGTTATTATAACGAGCGCAAGGAGCGAATTGAAAAAATGAAAGCCGCTCACGAGAATAAAGATGATGGTGACGCGATGCAACGGCGCGAAGCTTTGCGCGATCGGCTCCAAACAACATGGGCAATGGATAATACTGTTTCCAACCATGCCCGTTCGGCTAACATTCGATTAATCGTAATACTTGTTGCTCTATTGGCTGGCACATACTTTATTCTCGATTATGTCGATATCTTTGCAGCAGAAATTACAAAAATTGAAGGACCAGAAAAGTAAGATTAATGAGTGAAGTCATTCATTTATTACCCGATAATATAGCGAATCAAATTGCTGCCGGAGAAGTTATTCAGCGACCAGCTTCCGTAGTGAAAGAATTAATTGAAAATGCCGTAGATGCTGGAGCTTCACATATAGAGCTTCACATCAAGGATGCTGGTAAGACGTCAATACAAGTTATTGATGACGGTCGCGGAATGACTGAAGGCGACGCGCGCATGAGCTTTGAAAGGCACGCTACAAGCAAGCTACAGTCTGCTGACGATCTTTTCAAACTTTCCACCAAAGGATTTCGTGGAGAGGCCCTGGCGTCAATTGCAGCAATAGCCCACGTCGAGCTGGAAACAGTCTTCGAATCTGCAGCTGTAGGCACACAAATTAAAATGGCTGGAAGCAAACTAGAAAACCTTGAACCCATTGCACGGTCAAAAGGAACTGCTATTACGGTCAAAAATCTTTTTTTCAACGTCCCTGCTCGCCGGAACTTTTTGAAGTCAGATCAAGTAGAAACGAAACATATTGTTGAAGAGTTTAACCGCATAGCACTCACACATCCTGAAATCGCCTTTAAGTTCTCACACAATGGAAATGTGCTCCAGGATTTACTCAGCGCTAAACTGAGAAAGCGCATTGTGGATCTCTTCGGAATGAATTTTAATAAAAAGCTCGTACCGATTGAAGAAAAGACCGACATTGTCACGATCAAAGGATTTATTGGAAAACCTGAATTCGTGCGAAAAAAGAGAGGTGAACAGTATTTTTTTGTCAATAACCGTTTCTTTAAAAACAGTTATCTGAATCACGCGGTGACACAAGCTTTTGATAATTTAATTCCTCCGAAAACTTTTCCTGCATATTTCATCTATTTTGAAGTGCCTCCCAATTCACTGGACGTGAATATTCACCCCACTAAAACAGAAGTGAAGTTTGAGGATGAACGCAATATTTACAGTATTTTGCGAAGCACCATAAAGCTAGCTCTTGGGAAATACAATATCGCTCCGAGCATCGATTTTGAGCACGAACCGCAATTTGATCTTCCAAACGAAGAACGCCAAAAACCTGTTCAACCTCCATCGATTCAGGTTGACCCCGATTATAATCCTTTCCAAAAAACAAGTGCTTCAAGAGCTCCTTCCGCAACCTCACCTTCTTCTGGTGCATTGAAGCCCAATCGAGAAGACTGGGAAAATTATTACGATATCACGGAGGATCAAGTTGCTCCAGAGACGACGAACACCACTGTTCCTGAAGAAGATACTGGAGGAAAAAAACTACAGGTACATAATAAATTTGCGCTGGTTCAGGTCAAGACTGGAATCATGCTTATAGATCTCAAACGCGCCAAAGAACGCATACTCTATGATGATTTAATGGAGCAATTTATGCTGACTCCGATCGCTTCCCAGCAGCTCATGTTTCCTTTTGAGCATAACATGCAATATGCAGAGAAGTTAGAATGGGAAAACAACAAAACTTCGCTCAAACGACTTGGTTTTAACTGGGAATGGCGCGATAATACCATTATCCTGTCAGGTGCTCCATCTTTTCTAGAAGATGAAGACATCGCACAGTGTCTGGATGCCATTTCAGAAAAGGTGGCTCATGAAGAAATTGATAAAGGAGAACTGGCCCACGAACTGATTCGAACGTTGTCGGAAGCAGCGAATACCCGTAAACTGCATCAACTTCAACCTGAAGAATTGAACCACATCATCGATCGGTTGTTTCAAAGTGAACAGCATCAATTCTCTCCAAGCGGACGTAGAATCATGAATACAATAGCATTAGAAGAATTAAACAATTATTTGAAATGAACGGTATTTTAGGAAATATGCCCCCGGTTGTCAAGAACTTGTTATTACTTAATGTAATCATGTTCATTGTTTCCTGGCTTGGTCAAGCGCAAGGCATTCCAATGATTCAATTACTCGGAGGTTATGTCTTTAACTCGCCATTTTTTGAGCCTTACCAATTAGTGACCCATTTTTTCATGCACGCGGGACTTTTCCACATATTCTTTAACATGTTTGCATTGGTTATTTTTGGGTCAGCCCTCGAACAGGTCTGGGGCCCTAAGCGTTTCTTCATTTTTTATGTAGCCACAGCGGTAGGTGCTTTTTTACTGCATCAAATCATCGGTTACATCGAAGTCAAAAATATTGAGGAACAGCTGTATGCCGCTGGCTACAATGATCTTTACAAATTGCAAGATCAAATTAGTGCACTTAGGAATGGTCAAATCAGTTCTTTTACACCTCCTGTTCCTGGAACGAATCACTTGATTGAACAGTATATGGCAGGCATATCTATTCCAGTAGTGGGGGCTTCCGGAGCCGTTTACGGAGTATTAGTAGGTTTTGGTTACCTGTTCCCGAATACGCAATTGATGCTATTATTTCCTCCCATTCCTATTAAAGCAAAATGGCTGGTCATTATCATGGTAGGAATCGCTCTATTTAACTCGATTCAACGGAATCCGGGTGACAATATCGCCCATTTGGCACACCTTGGCGGTGCGATCGTAGGATTTATCCTCGTTTTCATATGGCAAAAGAATAAACGAAAATTTTATTAAAATGAATCGCAGCTTTTCTGATGAAATCAAATACCAATGGAAATATGGTGGGATGCACATCAAACTCATTGGTGTCAATCTAGCGGTATTTTTATTGATAGGCCTAATGATCGTCATTGGCCGTCTATCTGTGAGTAGCGACATTAACCCCGTTCTGCCCATTCTGCATGATATCTTTACACTACAAGGAAGCTGGCAAGGGTTCCTAAGTCATCCCTGGGGGTTGGTCACCAGCATTTTTGCGCACTTTGAGCTATTTCACTTCTTTTTTAATATGCTCTTTTTGTATTTTATCTCTCGCTTTTTTCTCATGTATTTCTCCAATCAGCGTATGCTATACACCTACATTCTTGGGGGTATTATGGGTGGGCTTTTTCAAATAATTGCGTACGCCGTTTTCCCTGCACTACAAGGAGCAGAGATTTTTGTAGTTGGCGCCTCTGGATCAGTAATGGCTATTTTTATGGCGGCCGCATTTCATCGTCCCATGGCAGAGGTTTATTTATTCGGTGTTATTAAACTTAAAATGATCTTTATTGCTGGTATCTTTATTCTCATGGATCTATTGCGCATGGGATCAACAGATAACGTAGCTCATTTTGCCCACTTGGGCGGTATTGCCTTTGGAATACTCTCCATTCAGAATATCAACTCTAAAAATAACATTGTCAATTGGACGCAACGTACCGTTGAAAACATTAAGAAAAGCGTTCGAGGAGAACCAAAAATGCGCGTACATAAAGGAGGGAAGAAAACAGGGAAGAAAAAATATAATACGCGTTCAGACGAGGCCTATCGTGCCCACAAAAAAGCAACTCAGGAAGAAATCGATGCCATCTTAGATAAGATTTCAAAATCAGGTTACGACAGCCTTACAAAAAAAGAGAAACAGCAATTGTTTGATCAAAGTAAACGCAATGGCTGAACCTGGGAAATCGTTATTGCGCATTTTACGGATCGCAATAGTTATTATTACGATAGCTGTGTTGGCAGCGCTCGGCCTGAGTTATTTGAGTGCTTACGTTTCTCCAGCAACTGTTTGGTGGTTCCAGTTATTCGGTCTGGCCTACCCCATTCTAGCTATAGGTAGTATTATTGGTATTATTGTCCTTTATTTTATACGTAAAAAATGGATGGTTGCCGGCCTTATCATCTTACTCATCGGAACACCCGTCCACATCCGTTATATCGGCGGAAACTGGTGGAACTCCGGTAGCTCAACACCTAAAAAAACAATTGCAGTGGCATCATTTAATGTTCGTTTATTTGATATCTATAAATGGTTGCACCCTGAGCTCGATAAAAGTGAAATGTTATTTCATCAATATATTAAAAAACTCGATGCAGACATCTTGTGCTTTCAAGAATACGCTTCGGATGAGAGAAAAACAAATCATATGCATCCAGGGAGTATCCTGTCAGCAGGTAGTTTTAAAAGCTACTCAGAAGAACTCACTGCACAGACCAAAAATATTGATTTTGGGTTGGCCATTTATACCAAAGGAAAAATTGTACAAAATGGGCTCATCAATGATGAAAATAAACTGTATAGCCTGTTTGCCGACATTGCGCTGCATGGAGACACCGTACGCGTCTATAACACCCACCTTCAGAGTATCCGCTTTCAACAAGATGAATACTCACTTTTTGATGGTAAAGCATTGAGTAAAAAAAGTTTTTTTGATCGTGTGAGCGGTGTTTTAAGAAAATTAAAGCGCGCCTATCCAGAACGTATCAAGCAAACTAATGAGTTGATCAAACATGCCGCTAGTTCAACCTATCCTGTAATTATTTGTGGAGACTTCAACGAACCACCTTCTTCCTACATTTATACGACGTTCAATCGTCAATACAAAGATGCTTTTCGATCAGAGGGTAGCGGAACAGGAAGAACGTATGCCGGAAAAATTCCAGCGGGGCGAATTGACTACATATTTGCTGATAAACATTTCGATATTTTTTCATTCGACATTCTCAACGATCAACCCTTGAGCGATCACTTCCCTATAATAACTGAACTGCACTTAAAATAAAAGACGTTTAGACGAAAATTGAAAGTGTTATAAGTAACCAAAGTAATTCCTTTAAACAACTAGAATAACAAATAGATATAAGTGATATAAATCAAAAAGAGAATAACTCCACTAAACCGACCTACTTTTTTGCGTATAACAATCATTGGTAATAACAGGATCGCTATACCCAGCATCCATAACAAATCCCAACTCAGTATTCCCTCACCAATTTCAATGGGCTGCACAATACTCGTCAACCCCAAAACGATCATAATATTGAAAATATTACTACCGATAAGATTTCCTACAGAAATATCAGTCTCTTTTTTGACAGCTGCTACAATACTGGTTGCGAGTTCTGGAACTGATGTTCCAAAGGCTACTACTGTAATACCTATAACATGTTTAGATAGACCAAACGCTTCTGCTAATCCCGTAGCTCCTGCTACTAACCAGTTAGAACCAAAATAAAGCCCTATCAAGCCGAGCAGCAGAAAGCCAAGATGCTTGATCAAGGAGATCTTTTGAGCGCTCTCTTCAACTCCATCCAATTGAATAGCCCGTTTTTCAGATTTACGTGATTTGCGAATAATAAAAACAATGAACACTACTAATAGTGAAAAGAGGACTATTCCCTCCCAGCGGTCTATGGATAAATTCAAAGCAAAAAAGTAAAAGAGCAAAGAAGCGAACATCATCATTGGCCAATCAAATCGAATGGTGTTACGTGCAACAGGGACGGGAAAAATCAGGACGGTCACCCCTAAAACCAACGCTATATTAGCAATATTTGATCCAATAACATTGCCGATAGCAATTTCGGGCAGCCCTTGACTCGCCGAATTAAGTGATACGAGCAGCTCTGGTGCCGATGTACCAAAAGAAACGACCGTCATTCCAATTACCAACCTTGAAAGCTTTGCCTTTGCAGCTATACCAACAGCACCTTTCACCAAAAAATCACCGCCGCCTATGAGTGCTATAAAACCGATAACAACCCAAAGAATATCAATCGTCATGCGGTTTATTTTTAGTAGTTTCTTCTTTTATAACACGATTTTTTTCATGCTGCCCCTTTTTTTCTGGTGAACTTGAAGGATGATGCCCTGAATCCTTAATGGATTTTTTCATTTCCTCAGCGGAACGCGATATATTTTCAAAAGGTTTTTCAACGTTTTTCTTTGCATCGTGAAGCGTGCGGTTAATATTCATGTCGCGTTTCATATCGCGACTTGATCGGGATATCTCATCCTGAATATCCTGACCAGCATCTTTAATTTGGCGAATTCCCCGACCCAGTGATCGCGACATTCCAGGAATGCTCTTAGCACCAAAAAAAATGAGCACAAATAGTAAAATAATGACTATTTCCGATCCCGCTATACTATTTAGAAACAAAATCATCGGCGCAAAGGTACGAGAAATTGATTAAAGATAAATTCCATGACTCATGAAATATTTTGCGGAATCCACAGTGCTGTAAATCTTCGTCTATTCAATAATAGCTTAACGCTAAAAAGAAATACCAATGGAATAATGTACTTTTTCGCTACCTTTTTTAAAACGCGGCAATGATTCAATCGCTTCGTCCAGTGCTTCTTGATGCGTAGGGTGAAGCTCGCCGCGAATTTCGGAATTCTTGACTTTTCCCCAACGATTGATGGTAAGTTCAACGAGCACAGATCGATCATATTTGTCGGTTGAGCGATCAATTTCTATCGGTTGGAGTTGTCCGATAAAGTAGTTTTTCAAGGCGCGATCTCCACCGGGGTATTTGGGCATATCCTTCACTGAAAACTGACGGCTTTTCGTCGTAGTTTGCGTACCCAAAGGATTGCGATCATTATCTCTTTGCTTTGTTTTTAGTGCCTTGGGATTAACCTTAGATAAAATCTGAACTTGATTTACAGTTAGCAATATGGTCGATTTCTTATTTTTCGCTGTATTTAAAACTTCATTCTTTGATTCCTTATCAATATCATTGGATTCCGACATGGCATCAACCTTTTCCTCTTTATCGGGTAAAGGAGGAACTTGTGATTCCGGAACATCTACGCGTACTTCAGTTACTTCTCCTAACTCCTTTTCTTCTACCGACAGTTCCTTTGAATTAAGACTAGTGGTATCTATAGTTGCTACATTCTTGTTTTTAACTTCGGCTGAGGGCTTCTCTTTCGCTTGTTCATCAGAGGCAAGGTTCCATGTCATTTTCGTAGGCTCTGGTTTATTCGATGGTTCCAATCCTAACAAAACCTTTTCATATCGCTGCTCTGGTTGAATCGAAGCATTCCAAAAATAAAAAGCAGTCAAAATCATCACAGCCGACAAACCGAGCCACCCGCTAAATTTTAACCAAAAAGGAGTCTGATTTAGATAAGATGACAACTTTGCTTTCTTGATTCGAGCGCTCATTTTTTCAATAGCTGGAATTTGGTCTTCCTCGATGTCATCAATAACAGCAGCCACCATAGGGTTTTTCTCCATCACACCAGCCACATAAGCCCGCTCACGGTTAGAAAGCGTACCGCGCTTAAATTCCATCAACTGACGTATGGTCGGCAAATCACTATATTTCATTGATTGAGTTGACATTGCGTTTATCTAATTCAATTTTTAATTTCCGTTTTCCGTTTTGGATATGACTTTTCACTTTTTTTTCTGATAAATTCTCCTTTTCTGCTATAGTCCTGTAAGACAACCCCTCCAAATAAAATAGCCGAACGCAAACCTGTTGTTCAGGTTTGAGGTTTTGAATGATATCATCAACCAAGTTTTCAATTTGTTGATCTCCACCATTGAGTAGCTGCTCCATTTGTTGATCCTCACTACCCAAGTCAAATGCATTATCCACTTGCACATTATTAAAATACTTTTGACGACGACGTTTGATTTTCAACAAATAATTTCGAACCACACTGTAGTACCATCCTCCAAAATTTTCGACCTCTGTATCTTTAAGATCTATCATTAAGCGTTCAAAACAATCCATCGCTGCATCTTCAGCTGTCGTTTTATCCTTGAGGTAACTCATTGCTAAAGACACTGTTAATTCAGTGTAACGCTCGTACAACATGGCCACGTATCGCCCCTCACCTGTAGCCCGATATTTCGCAGCCAGCGCCTCGTCAGATAATTTTCGATATTTTTTTAATATGTTGAGAAACACCTAAATTCGTTCATTCATTATCCTTCTAAATTTACACTTTTTTTATTACAGGGTAAGATGAAATCAAATTTCCATACAATTTCATAGTTTTTTTTGTTGTATCACGCAAATCTAGTCTTGCACCGCTCCCTATTGAAACGGATTTATTTTTAAATAATTCAATCAATAACACCTGTTTTTGTACACTAAGCTTAGATCCCATTAATTTGTTTGAACTCACTCTGAATCTCACACAAAAACAATCTCAATTGGTTTGAACGTCTAAAACTTCACTTTATTTATGCTCCAAAAGAACTGTTCAATTGTCAATTATCCACAATTGTTAAGAAATATTATGCATACATTAGAAATTGTAGCGGGATTTAAAAAAATCTTTTTTTATTTTTGTGGAAGACCATAAAAAATAAATAGAATGAAAATACTAGTTTGTATTAGTAAAGCACCAGATACGACAACTAAAATAGCTTTCACAGATGGAGACACCAAATTTGACGAAGAAGGTGTTAAGTATATTGTGAATCCATACGATGAGTGGTATGCGCTCGTTCGCGGTCTGGAATTAAAAGAAGCTCACGGAGGCTCAGTAACAACTGTAACGGTTGGCACCTCGGAAGATGAGGCCACAATTCGAAAGGCATTGGCCATTGGAGCAGATGACGCTGTGCGCATTGATACCAAAGCAGAAGATGCTTTTCAAGTAGCCAAAGAAATCGCAACATATGCCAAAGACCAGGATTTTGATTTGGTATTATTAGGTAAAGAAACGATTGATTACAACGGATCTCAGGTAGGAGGTATGTTAGCCGAACATCTCGATCAACCGTTTATTTCATTAGCGACGCGTTTAGAAGTAGAAGGCTCTACGGCTACTTTGGATAAAGAAATTATTGGAGGTGTTCAAACAGTAGCGTCTGAATTACCATTGGTCGTAAGCTGTGCCAAAGGAATGGCTGAGCAACGTATCCCCAATATGCGTGGGATCATGGCTGCACGATCCAAGCCTTTAAAAGTTGAAGATGCCTCAGGAGCTGATCAATTGACTAAATTCGTTAAGTACGCTCTTCCTGCACCAAAGTCGGAAGTGAAGCTCATCGATCCTGAAAATATGGATGAACTTGTAGAGCTCCTTCATAACGAAGCAAAAGTGCTGTAACAACATTTATTTATTCAAAAAAACAAGATTCTTATGTCAGTATTAGTATATATCAATAGTAGCGCCGATAAAATTGCTAAAAATGCTTTTGAAGCCGTTACTTATGGAAAAAAACTGGGAGATGTAACCGTTGTCACAAACGGTAAAGCAGATGAATCAGCGCTCGCCGAATTAGGGAAATACGGTGCTGATAAAGTTTTGGTTGATCGATCTTTTGAGGGGATTGATGAACAGCAACTCACGCGTTTAGTTGCTACAGCGACAGAAAAAACGGGTGCGGAAACAATCATTTTTTCCGATGACCTCGTCGGCAAAGCTGTGGCACCCCGTGTTTCAGTTCGTTTAAATATCGGACTTGTTGCAGGGGCTACAGATGTACCTCAAGAAGACGGTACGGTTCCGCTTAACGTATTCTCTGGTAAAGCCTTTGGTTACGTTGAGGTCAATTCAGATCGAAAAATTATTTCGCTACTACCCAATTCATTTCAACCTGAAGAAACGGGTAGCGAGTGTGCTGTAGAAGAGTTCGATGGTAGCGCTGGAGATTCGCGTGTTACAGTGAAAGAAACCAAAATGCCAGAAGGTGAAATTCCTTTGCCTGAAGCAGAACTCGTTGTATCTGGAGGTCGCGGTCTTAAAGGACCTGATAATTGGGGAATGGTAGAAGACCTTGCCGAAGAACTAGGAGCAGCAACTGCTTGCTCTCGACCTGTAGCAGATACGGGCTGGAGACCTCATCACGAACACGTTGGTCAAACGGGGGTGGCCATTCGTCCAAACCTATATATTGCCGCTGGTATTTCCGGTGCCATTCAACACCTCGCAGGTGTCAATGGTTCGAAGGTAATCGTAGTGGTAAATACAGATGAAGAAGCACCGTTTTTCAAAGCTGCAGATTACGGAGTGGTAGGTGACGCCTTTGAAGTTTTGCCTCGACTCACAGAAGCTGTAAAAAAATTCAAAGCTTCTAACTAAGATTCAGCGATAAAATATTAATTTTACGAGTAGATAAATAGGGAAGCCCATATTGAGCTTCCCTTATTTGTTACTTATAGTTCATTGCTAAGATGCTCGTATAGATTATGGATAAAGTAAAACTGGAAATTATAGGATTATCGTACAGCCAGACACAGTCTGGAGCATACGCTCTGGTACTGTCAGAATCAGAAGGCGGAAGACGACTTCCTATTATTATCGGCGGATTTGAGGCGCAGGCGATAGCCATTGAATTAGAAAACATGTCTCCTTCCCGCCCTTTAACCCACGACTTATTTAAAAATTTTGCTAACGCTTTCACCATCAATATCAAGGAAGTACTTATCTACGATCTTGTCGAGGGTATTTTTTATGCAAAATTAATCTGTGAGCAAAACGGAGAAATACAAGAGGTTGATGCGCGGACATCTGACGCTATTGCACTGGCGGTTCGCTTTAAATGCCCCATATTCACTTACGAGAATATTATGGATTCTGCAGGCGTTAAACTCGACGAGGATGAAGATATGGACGCTCCAATTGAAGTGGATCCAGAGAAGGCGCCTTCTGCTGAAAAAGACGAGGACGACCTGTCTTCACTTACCGTGAAAGAGCTCGAATTAAGACTTGATACCGCGGTAGAAAATGAAAACTACGAGCTCGCCTCAAAAATTAGAGATGAAATTAATCGACGTACATCGTAATTTGTTCTTGCTGATTGGTTTTCTCCTGTGCAGCATGAGCATTATGGGGCAGACCACCAATAACGATGACGATGAAACCTGGTATCGCCGCAAATTTAAAATTGTTCTTTCCGATAATCAAACATTTCAAAATACAGATACCCTTCTTTCTCCGCTAAAATCTGGTTATTATTCTTTGGATGATAAACGACTCATTCTTTATTCCGATAATAATCGTGACTCTATCGTTCAAACATTACCCATTCTTGTAAAGAACGATTACAAATTCTCATTAGAAAACGACGGAAAACGCATAACCTTTTTGAAAGAGAACAAGCAGCTCGCCTCTTCTTTTTCAATTAGCGGATTATTCCGTGGACTGCTCGGAATGCTGAGCTTATTACTAATCGCCTTTGCACTTAGCAAAAATCGTAAATATATCAACTGGAAATTGGTTGGAAAAGGTATTTTGCTCCAAATTGCGCTGGCTATATTGATCTTAAAAGTGCCTTACATAGAAACGGGTTTTGATTTTATCTCCAAAGCTTTTGTTCGTGTGGTAGATATGGCTCACGAGGGCGCTATGTTCGTATTTGGAAGCGTTGTAACGGGGAAAATGTCACCCATCGTGAAAAACTTTGTGACCTGGATTTTGCCCTCCGTCATCTTCTTCTCTGCTCTTTCAAGTTTGCTCTATTATTGGGGGATCCTTCAAAAAATAGTGTATGCAATGGCCTACATCATGAAACGTCTCATGGGTTTATCGGGTGCCGAAAGTGTAGCTGCCGCGGGTAATGTATTCATGGGGCAAACGGAAGCTCCGCTCTTGGTTAAACCCTATTTAGGGAAAATGACGAAAAGTGAGATTTTATGCCTTATGGCCGGAGGAATGGCCACGATTGCAGGCGGAGTACTCGCCTCTTACATCGGATTTTTAGGAGACGGAGATCCCCAACAAAAAGTCTTTTTTGCTAAACACCTGCTTACAGCTTCAATCATGTCGGCACCAGCAGCAATCATATTCGCTAAAATTCTACTTCCGGAAACGGAAAATATCAATAAAGATCTGTCAATTTCAAAAAACAAGTTAGGAACAAATGCACTAGAAGCCATAACGAATGGGACAGTCGACGGTGTCAAGTTGGCCGTTAATGTGGCGGCAATGCTTATCGTTTTTGTTTCTCTCATCGCTTTGGCCAATTACATCCTTGCTAAATTCGGATATTATACGGGTATCAATGAGATTATCGCAGCTCACTCCTCGTTGTACGATGGATTATCTTTTCAGTATATATTAGGAAATCTGCTATCCCCTATTGCCTGGTTGATGGGTGTTCCGTGGCAAGATACATTAATCATCGGCCAGTTACTGGGTGAAAAAACAATCATTAATGAATTTGTAGCTTATCCCCATTTGGGAGAATTACAAGATGAAATATCGGGTAAATCATTAATGATGGGCACTTACGTACTTTGCGGTTTTGCCAACTTTGCTTCTATTGGTATTCAGGTAGGAGGTATTGGTGCACTAGCTCCGGAAAAGAAACCTGTATTAGCCAAATACGGGGTGCTTTCACTTATCGCTGGCACACTGGCATGTATGATGACTGCTACGATGGTAGGTATGTTATTTTAATCAAAATAAACAATTAAAATCGATGGTTTACGAAGGTCAAATTCGGAAGATGAAAGTGGTACATGAAGATACAAATGATGTGCGATACACTTTTCGACTCGTCAACTATGAATCGGAGGATGAAACGAATTTCTCCATGAACGAATTGATTGGCGGCAATATTGAAATGGTTTTTGACGGCAACATCATTTGTAAATCCTGTGGTAGAAAAACCAATAAATCCTTTTTGCAGGGATTTTGCTATCCGTGCTTTAAAAAAGCACCCCAGGCAGCAGAATGTATTATTAAACCCGAGCTATGCCAAGCTCATCTCGGAAAAGGGCGCGATCCTGAATGGGAGGAGAAGCATCACAATCAGCCACACATCGTGTACCTTGCCGCGAGTGATGTTGTCAAAGTTGGCGTTACGCGCGCTACACAAATTCCAACGCGTTGGATCGATCAAGGTGCGCATCAATGTATTCGACTGGCCGAAACACCTAATCGCTACTTAGCAGGTCAACTCGAAGTCGCACTAAAAGATCAATTTACTGACCGGACGAACTGGCGTAAAATGCTAAAAAATGAAATTGATGAATCTATTGACCTCGAATCGACCAAATGGGAAATGGAAGAACTTTTACCCGATGATTTGACGACTTATTTCAGTGAAAATGATGAATGCTATACCTTTGATTATCCTGTCGAGGCTTATCCCGAAAAAATAAAGAGTATTGGTTTTGATAAAGAACCGATTATTCAGGGGAAAGTACTAGGTATAAAAGGACAATATCTCCTTTTGGATGGCAACAGAGTCATGAACGTTCGCAAACACACGAGCTATTCGATCACATTCAACGTTCACGATGCGGAATAATAATCTCCTATTGAGGATTTATAAGTTGAAATAATTCCTTTCCAGGAATTTCATACCTTAGCAACTCAGATGAAAGTCAATTATGGCCTCATAGTAATAATCGTCATCGCGAGCTGGATCAGTCCATTATACCATATTCGTTCTTCTGGTATCCAAAACATTCAAAAAATTGCGGAGGCTTATGCTGATGATTACTCCGGTGGTCTTTACTCGTGGATTTCTGAAAGCATTTCATGGACCGACAAACAAATCAATCAGGAACAACGAGCGCATTTCAACAATCCCAATCACTTTATCTTTTACAGCTTTGAAACCGGATATACATCAATCGGTGCAACAAAAATGGCTGTTAATAATGCGCGCTATTCAATTTACAATCCCATTCATCTATTAGGAACGGGTATAGCTGTTCTACTATTAATACAATGCCTACTCATGCGCATCACGCTCAACCATGGAAATGGAATACTGGCTATCATCAATCTACTTTTACTGATTGCCTTGTTGGGCAATAGTGTCAGGCATAACTTTTTTGAAGGATGCCTTTCAGGAGCTTTATCATTTATTCTATTCCAAAGCTTGTACCTCGTCATTCATCATCGCCGGCGCATCAAAATTAAAGTCGATACACTATCGAGAGGTTCAATTTCAAACAAATAAGCTACAACTCTTTACCGTGAAACATATTTGTGAGCGCTTTATAATCCCCTGTGTAATGTCCATCATGATCTCTTATTGTCAAAGGGCGAAGCGTTTCAAGCGCATCATGATAGTTGTTATGAATAAATGTAAGGACGATTCGGACGGGACGATCAGGCTTACCGTTAACGACCTGTTCGCGACTCATTGCTAAGCCGTGGTATAACGCTTCTTCCCGGACAACTCTTTTTTGATCTACCGGTACAATTAAAGTACAGCTTCCGGTTGGCCTCAAGACACGACTAACAGTTTGAAAGAAAAGGTAAAAAGAAAATTTAGTATCATGGCGCGCGATATTTCTGGTAGCTGAAGATGAATGATAGTCCCTGGCGAAAAATGGTGGGTTGGAAACAATCAAGTCGTATTTTTCGTTAACATTCACGTCCTCTATAGATGTTGTTATGGCTTTTAATCGATCAGCAAAGGAGGAATTTTTAAAATTTTTATCAGCGAGCTGAGCAGCCTGAGACTGCACATCAATCCCTGTCACGCAGGCGCCCTGATAGCGTTGTGCCATCATGAGTGCCACCACTCCCGTACCTGTTCCTACATCTAATATTTTTCGCGGTTGCTCATGATTTACGAGTGCTCCTAACAACATTGCATCTGTGCCGACTTTATGCACATCACATTGCTGATCAACTTGAAAATACTTGAATTGAAAAGGCTTCATTACGCATTGAGGTACATATCGATCAAACCTTCCGGAGCATCTACGTATAGTGTTCGTTCTTCCCGGTCTACTCTTTCAACCAACCCGGTATTCAAAGGCAATAGGACTTCTTTTTCTTCACCGTCTTGATTGTGTATAACGCGCAATAAAGGATTATTCTCGTAATCTACGACCTCAATTAATTCGCCTATCATCCCTTTCACCTCGTCCTGAACGTCAAACCCAACAACCTCGTGATCATAAAAATGAGCTCCATCCAATTTTGGTAATACGGTTAGCGGTAAGTAAATTTCTTTCTGCAACAGTTGGCGTGCTTCTTTTTCACCTTGAACACCTTCGAGGCGTACACGCGCAAAACGGTTACTCCTGAGATCAATCTTTTCAATAAAAAAAGGAGTCAAGTGTCCGTTAAGGTCAATAAAAACAGCATCCAGATTGGCGTAGTCTTCAGGGTGAGAGGTATCAAAAAAAAGCGAAACTTCACCTTTATACCCGTGAAGTTTCGCTACATGACCTAATTGAAAGCAATCGGCTTTTTTCATGTTTTAGAACAAAGCAATTACTTATCTTCTTTTTTCTCTTCTTCTTTTCCTTCCTCTGCAGCGGGTTTTTCTTCCGCTTTGGGCTCATCTGCCTTTTTCTCCTCTTTCGCTTCAGCTTTCTCCTCTTTCTTTTCCTCTTCTTTAGCTGGTGCTTCCTCTTTCGCCTCTGCTTTTTCTTCAGAAGGTATTTCCTCAGCTGTAGCTTCTTCAGCAGGCGCTTCTTCAGCTACCTCTTCTGGTGCGTTTTTCGCTGCGATTTCCTTAGCGCGCGCATCACTTTTTGCTTTTTCAGCAGCCATACGCTCTTCTTCCGCCTTCTTGGCAGACTCAGAAATTCCTTCCGTTTGCTTAGCAATACGTGCTTCCTTGTCTTTCAACCATTCAGCAAACTTTTTCTCTACATCTTCTTCGGTGTGTGCGCCTTTTGTCACCCCTTTCAGCAAGTGATTTTTGTACAACACTCCTTTGTAAGAAAGGATGGCACGAGCAGTATCAGACATCTCAGCGCCTGTAGACACCCAATTTAATGATCGATCGAAATCGATATCAATACGTGCTGGATTCGTATTGGGATTGTACGAACCTAATTTTTCGATGAAGCGACCATCTCGTTTTGAACGAGAATCCGCAACTACTACGTGGTAAAAAGGATAACCTTTCTTACCAAATCTTTGCAATCTAATTTTTGTTGCCATAATGTTTTATTGGTTGAGGTACGAAACCTCGGTTAATAATTAATTTTAATAAGTGTGCAAAAGTACGGTTTTTATTTAGTTTTTACAATAGTTGCTCGAAAATATTTAACACATAAAGTTGGCCGTGCCGAACTTCTTTCAGTTGGTTCCCTGCTCCTACTTCAACATTCTCTATTTTCCTATCCGCATTTTTTTTCTTTGAGCCACTCATGTGTTGAGTCGTAAACAAACGGATGATACGACAAAGATTAGCCTCAAGACAAAGCAACAGGAATCGCGGGGAATATTGGGCACCAATACCATACTAAACAACCTCAATTTGGTTCTAATCTAAAGTTAGACGCTTCATCTAAAAATTATATGATCGCATTACAAATTTTAAGCAGACATTAATAAAAAATGAGCGTCAATTCCCAATTTGGTATGCAATTTTTTTGCTAATTCAATGCTCAGCTTTCTTTTACCAGAAAGCAATCCAGAAATAGAGGACTCACTAATTCCAAGCATAGCAGCCAGTTGTTTTTGTCTCCAACCTTTTTCATACATCTTGAAGCGAAGCATATCAGCAAGTGATTCAGGTGTCTTCATTGGCATTAATGGAATATCATCCTCAAATCGCTCTGCCATTACAGACAATTGAGAGAGCTTTGACCTGTCTGACTTAGGCAGGTTTTCAAAACCACCAAATTCAGTAGCCTTTTGGAGTAATGCCTCTATCTTATTCATTACTTTATCGTACTCTTTTCTTGTTGTTATCTTTTCTGCTTTCATTGCTCAAAATTTAAATCATCAAACTAATGCACAATCAATTTTATCATATTCACTATGGGTTCCAATGAATCGAACATAGATAGTCCTTATGTCAAAAAATATCATTGTTATCAACCTGTAACTATTTCCTTTAATATTGAACACATATCTGTCGTTTCCAACTGCATCTACAGAATTGAATGTCTTTTTCATTTCTGGAAAGTTTTTCCAATCTGCTAATTTTGTTTCCTCGTACCATCTATTCAGCGGTTCGACAGCATCTGCATGTTTAATTCCAAATTCAACTAAAATAGCTTTTGAAATGATTACCATACATATAATTATGTTGTAAATATATAAATTTTCTTTCATGTTTTGAAATTTTATTTCATTTAACATTACTCTATACTCAAGTAATAGAAGAATACATCAAAAAAATTTCAATATCTTTGCTTCAATCCAAATCCAACATTCTTTATTTTCCTATTCGCATTTTTTTATCTTTGAGCAACTCACATGTTGAGTCTTAAACGAACGGATTATTATGACAAAAATTAGCGCTTTTCGAGCTGTGCGTCCGACCCGGGACAAGGCACACTTGGTAGCTTCCAGGGCGGTGGCTACTTATAAACCAGCAATTCTCGCAGCAAAACTGGAGTCTAACCCTTTCACGTTTATTCATATTATTCATCCAGAATATTTTGAAGACGATGATAATCGAACAGCACCCAATACACCCGAGCGCTTTAATAAAGTCAGAAATAAATTCGAAGCGTTCAAGAAAGAAGGCATCTTTATTCAGGACGAGCACGAGCAATTGTATGTATATCGCCAAACAAAAGGAGATGCAGCTTTTCTTGGAGTCATTGGTGGTGCCAGTGCGGAAGAATATCAAAATGACCAGATTAAAAAACACGAGGCGACATTGACTTCTCGCGAGGAAATGTTTACCAATTACCTGGATATCGTTGGTTTTAATGCAGAACCCGTACTACTAAGTCACCGAAAAAGTAAGCAGGTGGATGCGTTATTAAACGAGATCATACAAAAACGCCCTGAATATGAATTCACAACGACTGACACTACTTCACATGAACTCTGGTTAACATCTCCAGAAGAAACAAAGGCACTGCAAGATGCGTACGATAAGATCGAATCCGTTTACATCGCCGATGGTCATCATCGATCAGCATCCTCTGTTCGACTCATGGATTTACACCGTGAACGTGGAAATTACTCAAAAGAGAAAAATTACAACGCTTTCTTAAGCTTTTTTATAGACGAGGAACGGCTGCAGATTTTACCTTTTAACCGAATTTGTAAGTCGTTGAACGGACTTTCACCATCAGATTTTATCGAAAAATGTAAAGTGGTTTTTGACGTCGAAACAATTAATAAACAGTCCGAAATCAAAGAACTTCACATATTTCATGTTTACCTCAATCAGCAATGGTATCGGTTCCGTCTCAAAGATGAATACCGCAATTTCGATGATGCTGTCAATGCTATTGATGCAGAAATTCTGACAAAATATATTCTGGATCCAATTTTGGGTATCAAGGATCTCAAGATCGACGATAGTATTTCTTTTGTTAGTGGTGATAAAGGTAAAAGTGCGATTGAACAAGCGATCGACAATGATGTTTATCATATAGGATTTGAGCTCTACCCAGTTACGATGAATCAATTGAAATCAGTGGCTGACGAACACAAAATCATGCCGCCCAAATCAACTTGGGTGGAGCCCAAAATGAGAAGTGGTTTAACGATATATAAGATAGACGAATGATTAAAGAAAATCTCGAAAAAATAAAAAAGGAAATTCCAGAAGACGTAACGCTTGTAGCCGTGTCCAAGACGAAGCCCAATGAAGACCTCATGGAGGCCTATAATACGGGTCATCGCATTTTTGGAGAGAATCGCGTACAGGAACTCACGAAAAAAGCAGAGGAACTTCCTGACGATATCCAATGGCACATGATCGGTCACTTACAATCGAACAAAGTAAAATATCTAGCTCCGTTCATTACGTTAATCCATGGTGTGCACAAGCAAAAACTGTTGAAGGAAATCAATAAACAAGCAAAAAAAGTGGATCGTGCGATCGATGTTTTATTGCAGTTTCATATCGCTCAGGAAGATTCTAAATTTGGATTTGACTTTGAAGAGGCAAAGGAAATGCTGGAAAGTGATGCGTTTAAAAGCTACGAAAATGTAAATATTCGCGGCGTAATGGGCATGGCAACCTTCACAGAGAATAAAGAGCAGATCGAGGATGAATTTCGCACCTTGAACAATTATTTTGAAGTTTTCAAAAGCCATTACTTTAAATTTAAAGAAGATTTTGATATTCTATCCATGGGAATGAGTGGTGACTATGATATAGCGATCGAAGAAGGCAGCAATATGATTCGTGTTGGAAGTAAAATATTTGGTGAACGCAAATGAAATTGATCTGTTCAAATATACTCGTTGTAATGGTTATGTGCAGTTTTATCGCAAATTCGCAAAACAGCTACATCGATAGTCTTCAACGAGAACGACAACAATTTGAGGACACTTTGTTGTCAACGGATTATTTAATCAACAAAATGGAACGCAACGGTATCAAAGCGCTCAGCTATTTTCCCGTTGACACTACCTGGGTGATTGAGGGACACCTCATCAAAGACAAAGGAAAGTCATTTTCAATGCCCACATCCACCGAACGAAAACCGAAATACAGACGTTATGGTTGGCTTTGTTTACAGCATGGTAACCACACCTTTCGACTGGCTGCTTATAAGAACCTCGAACTGAAAGAAAAAAAATACCGCAATTACTTGTTTGTCCCTTTCAAAGATGCGAATGCACCACGATCAACTTATGGTGGAGGAAGGTATATAGAGTTGTATCGTGAACGCGGCACTAAGGCGATTACTGTCGATTTCAACACCGCTTTCAACCCATACTGCGTTTACTCGCATCGTTTCTCATGTCCGATAACGCCAGAAGTCAATCATTTGAACTTTCCCATCGAAGCAGGAGAAAAAAATCCCGTTTTAAAGAAATCGGACAATCGTTAGGATCTTTGTCTTTCATCTGACTAACGAAATGCGATACTCGCCATGAAAAAGACATAGTTCCGCGGAGAGATCGTTCAGCAAAACAGGATGAATAAGCGCGCTACAAGTTTACAGTTGTTTTACTGTATGATCCTGTGTCTCAAAAGAACGCAACACATGACTTTTCGTGTAGAGGTGAACCTTTATTTTTCACTTTGTTAACGTTCTGACCGGTATTTAAAACAAGCAATCATTCTTCGCAAGGCAACGTGTAATCCCACTGAAAGTCTTTAAAAGTAATCCGTGACTCGTACCAGATCGTTTTGGCGCGCACATTCAATGTATCATCCTGACGGAAATGAATATAATGTTCGGCCTTTGGCAGCATCAAATCACTCTTATCAAAATTAATTGCTCCAGTGACTTTTAAACTTTGAACGATATCCTCCTGTTCAGTAGAATTTAGTCCACGTGCTTTGCATTGGAGATAGTTTGATTTTTCAAGATAAACCAAAGCTGAATCTTTAGGGAGACGTATAAAAGTCCCCATCCCCTCATATGCCTCTCTTCGTTTGAGTTCTGTAGCCGATTCTACTGGTTCGACAACGGTAATATAACTATCCTCATACAATGAAAATGTCAATTGCTGTGGTGAACCCTCCTCCCGTTGGAGTAAGTAAACTTTCGGGTAAACATCTTGATCTTTAAGACTTTCTCCAAAATTCACGGATGCCTGATTGAGAAATTCAATCGCTTCCTTTGCTGTAAATTCTTGTAATTGGGAGTTGTCAGCCAAATGATGATCAGGAACAACCATTACTTTATCCAGAATTGCATTTTTGACCCGATTTTGAGGAGTCCATGAGCAACCTCGGTTCTGAAAGAAAATCAGAACAAATATTAAACCAATTAAAAACCCAAAAAGATAAAATCGTAGCCTTTTCCAGAATCCACTCATGATATTATATTTCTCGCAAAAATAGCTTTCCTTTACATTCCCATGAGTAATAATTCGATTTCTTTGTAGCGTAAGTCAAATACTTTACCTAAAATCTCGCTCGTCAACGTTCCTTTGTACATGTAGACCCCACTTCTGAAGCCTTGATTGTTTTTAATTAATTCTTTACTTCCGCCTTTATCACCCATTTCAATCAGCACTGGGGAAAAGATATTCGAAATAGCAAACGAGGCCGTTCTAGAAACGCGGGAAGCTATATTAGGAACGCAATAATGGGTAACACCGAATTTCTCAAACGTCGGTGTCTCATGATTAGTAACCTCCGAGGTTTCGAAACACCCTCCCTGATCAATACTTACATCGATAATCACAGCGCCTGGCTTCATATTGCTAACCATGTCTTCATTTACTATACACGGTGTTTTACCGATAGGTGATCGTACTGCTCCAATAACCACATCTGCCCGCATCAGTGCTTTGGTAAGTACTTTCGGCTGTATCACGGACGTGTACAAGCGCATACCAGCCGTTGACTGCAGCCTGCGCAATTTTCCAAGCGAATTATCAAAAACTTTTACAGAACATCCGAGACCGTGCGCTGATTGAGTAGCGTATTCACCTACGGTTCCAGCTCCAAGTACAACAACTTCAGTTGGCTGAACACCCGCAATTCCTCCGAGCATCACTCCTTTTCCATCCCGAAAAGTGTTGAGCAGTTCGGCAGCAATAAGCACAGAAGTATTTCCAGCTATTTCTCCCATTGCCCGCACTACAGGAAAATGACCTTCGTTGTCGCGCATATAGTCCCAGGCAATCGCCGTAACCTTTTTTTCCATTAATTTTTGCAATACCTTTTTAGGTTGCATGGTAATTTGCAATGCAGAGATTAATGTTTGGTCTGTTCCCATCATCTCAACCTCCTCCTCGATAGGCGGTGATACTTTAAAGATTATATCGCACTGAAAAATCTCTTTGCGATCGTAAATAATTTGTGCTCCTGCTTCACTGTACTCGCGATCAGTGAAATTCGAATTTTCTCCTGCACGAGTCTCGACCTTAATTTCATGACCATTAGCTACGAGTAATGAGACCGCTTCAGGAACAAGCGCTACACGTCGTTCCTGAAATGAATCTTCGCGCGGAACACCGATATTCAAACTTCCTTTTTTTCTGGCTATCTCTAACATTTCCTCTTGAGGAAGTAGACGTCCTTCCTTCATGAGGCTTCTGATAATTTCTGGATCTGTCTTCATACGCTGGCTTCAATCAATCGACCACCTTGGTCATCTTTAGTTATAGTTATCCATACGCAAGATGGAGGCAAAAGGTTATAAATTTTTTCTGCCCATTCGATAAATATCCTGGAGTCACCATACAAGTACTCCTCCATACCAATGTCATAAGCCTCTTCTTCGAACTCGATTCTATAGAGGTCAAAGTGATAAATCGTTCCGAAATAAGGGCTATTATATTCATTGACGAAACCATAGGTCGGTGAATTCACTTCATCAGTTACCCCCATTGCTTTGGTGAGGTATCGAATAAAGGTTGTTTTCCCCGCGCCCATTGGAGCATTAAAAGCAAAAACACTTTCATTTTGAAAAGCATTAAGCAGTTCGGTACTAATATGAACCAGATCAGACTCTTTTTCTGCGTAAAATTTCATCATCCCGTATTTGCATTCAAAGATACATTTTTAAAAGAACGAAGAAGGGCGCGTTTTACAGCAAATGCTCTTCATTAATATCAGCTATCCATTTGTGGTTTCGTTTTCAAATCAAAAATGACTAAAAATAGAACGAATCAACGAAAACCTCCCCTGTTAACATTGAACCCATCCTGTTTTCATCATCGTAACCCATCCTTTAACTTTTGAAATTTTTAAGGTATTTCTATTTCGGCGACATTTCGATATAAGGAATGAGTAGTTCCTCCAGTGAAATGCCTCCATGCTGAAAAGTGTTTTTATAGTATTTAGAGAAATGATTGAAACGATTCGGGTAAACAAAAAAGTTGTTTTCCCTTGAAAAAACGTATGTAGAAGAGATATTATCTTTAGGCAGAAATGCATCATCCGGATTATTCACCTCAAACACATCTTTTGCTTTGTAATCCAGGTTTTTTCCAATTTTATAACGCAAATTCGTATTCGTATCTCTCGGGCCAACAATTCTTACAGGGTTATTTACTTTTACAGTTCCGTGATCAGTTGTGAGGATTACCTTCGCACCACTTGCCGCAATTTTTTTGAGAATATCTTGTAAGGGCGAATGTTCGAACCAACTTTCGGTCAATGATCGATATGCCGCCTCGTCATCTGCGAGTTCTTTGATCACTTTCATATCTGTTTTGGCATGTGAAAGCATGTCCACAAAGTTGTAAACGATTACATTCAAATCATTATTTTTCAATTGATGAAAATTTTCATTGAGCTTTTTACCAGCATTGAGATTAGTGATTTTGTTATATCCCACGTTCAGTGATTTACCGAGACGCTTTAGCTGACCTTGCAACAATTCTTCCTCAAAATTATTTTTACCACCTTCATCATCTTCTCCAACCCAGTATTCAGGGTGTTTTTGTTTAATTTGAGACGGCAATAATCCTGAAAAGAACGCATTTCTCGCATATTGTGTAGCTGTGGGCAATATAGAATAAACCATATCTTCCTTATCCAGATTAAAATATTTACCCAAGACAGGCCGCAACACCTGATATTGATCAAATCTTAAATTATCAATAACAATTAAATAAGTTGGTTGATCCAGATGCTGAGCGATACGGTCTTTAAACAAGGTATGAATCATCTGCGGCGATTCTTCAACACCGTTAATCCAATCGAGGTAGTTATCCGCTATGAATTTGGAAAACTGCGCATTGGCTTCCTGTAACTGCATGTAAAACACCTCTTGCATTCCTTGGTCTTCAAGTGCAGAGAATTCGAGATCCCAATAAACTAACTTTTTATATAATTGAACCCACTCTTCAGCATCTAAACGGTCGGAGAGATCCATACCGATTTGTCTAAACTCTCGCTGGTAGCTTGTATTCGTTTTTTCCGATACCAATTTTCCCTTATCGAGATTCTTTTTAATGCTCAGCAGGATTTGATTGGGATTTACAGGTTTGATTAAATAATCCGCAATTTTACCCCCAATAGCTTCCTCCATTATCGATTCTTCCTCGCTCTTGGTGATCATTACCACAGGTACCAGAGGGCGTAATTCTTTGATTTTCGTCAGTGCGTCTAACCCAGAAATGCCAGGCATATTTTCATCCAGAAAAATAATATCATAGGTTTGTACTTCACACTTTTCTACGGCTTCACTGCCACTATTTACTGTGTCAACCTCATATCCTTTCTGCTCGAGGAACATAATATGTGGCTTTAAAAGATCAATTTCATCGTCTGCCCAAAGAATTTTCACCTGCATTGTTTGATTATTTTTAATTTTACGTCAACTTTAAATGTACAGATTTGCGTCCGAAACGGAATACAAATAACAAAAAGAAAATTATTAACGACCCCGTCTACGGTTTTATTTCACTACCGAACGACATAATTTTCGATCTTATCGAGCACCCCTATTATCAGCGACTTCGCCGCATTAAACAGCTTGGCATGTCGCACCTGGTATATCCGGGAGCGCTTCATACCCGATTTCATCATGCGCTGGGAGCAACTCACCTCATGACCAAGGCCATTCATGCCTTGCGTCGAAAAGGTCACAAAATTACAGAACAAGAGGAAACGGGGGCATTAATCGCCATACTGCTTCATGACATTGGTCACGGACCTTTCAGTCATACGCTGGAACATGATATTGTTAAAAACATCAATCACGAAGCTCTCTCCAGCCTTTTTATGCAGCGTTTAACCAAGGAGTTCGATGGTCAACTGGATACAGCACTCGCCATATTTGAAGATGATTACCCCAAACCGTTTCTTCATCAACTCGTCTCAAGTCAACTTGATATGGACCGGATGGATTATCTCAATAGAGATAGTTTTTACACGGGGGTTTCTGAGGGCGTCATCGGAAGCGATCGGATTATTGCCATGTTAGACGTAAAGGATGACGAGCTCGTTGTAGAAGAGAAAGGTGTTTATTCGATAGAAAAGTTTTTAGTGGCTCGTCGACTAATGTATTGGCAAGTGTACATGCATAAAACCGTCGTTTCATCTGAAGTACTTCTCTCCAAAATACTCAAACGTGCAAAAGTCATACTACAATCAGGACAACAACTTTTTGCAAGTCCTGCATTTACACTTTTCTTATCCAATGACTTTGAATACAAAGATTTTTTGGAACGCCCCGATCTATTGGAAGCGTTCGCAGAACTGGATGACAACGATATATTAGGAGCCGTTAAGGTATGGCAGCAAAGCGAAGACCGTGTTTTATCGTTGCTTTCAAGGCAATTAATCAACCGTCAACTCTTTAAGATTGAAATTGCGAAAACACCATTTTCGGCAGCGCGGATTCAGCAGGAACTGACCCGTGTCCAAGACGACTTAGACCTCAATAAAGAAGAAGCGAGCTATTTCGTTCATACTGAAGTTTTGCGCAATAATGCCTATAATGAGGAAAAGGAAACGATCAATTTACTCATGAAAACAGGAGAAGTTATTGATGTCAGTCGCGCAGCGGACAACTTAAACATTCAAGCACTTTCTAGTCCGGTCCAGAAGTACTTTTTGTGCTACCCAGTTGCTAATCGCAAGAAATAAAATATACGTTGTTAAAAAAATATACGTTATTAACCGCAGGGAGTTGGTCTCTTTTTATATTTTTGAAGAATGGAATTTTCGGCAGAACAAATCGCAGGAATTTTAGATGGACAGTTAGAAGGTGACCCGAAGGTGACGGTCACGGGCTTGTCCAAGATCGAGGAGGGAACACCGAAAACCCTCACTTTTCTTGCAAACATGAAATATGAAGAGCACATTTATTCGACCGATGCTACCATAGCCATCGTAAATAAGTCTTTTGAACCAACCAAATCCTTACCGGATTCACTCACCTTGATTCGCGTGGAAGATGCATACAGTTGTTTTGCGCAATTGCTAGAGGTCTACAATGAGATGCGTCAAAAGGCTCCTCAAATAGAAAAAAATGCTTTTATATCGGATTCCGCAAAACTAGGCGATGACATTTACGTTGGTGCCAGTGCATATATTGGAGAAAACGCCACAATCGGCAGCAATTGTAAAATATATCCGAACACCTATATTGGCGACAATGTCGTGGTCGGAGAAGGTACCGTAATCCATCCCAATGCATCAATCTATCACGATTGCCAGATTGGAAAAAAGTGTTTAATTCACGCTGGAGCTGTAATTGGAGCTGACGGGTTTGGCTTTGCACCTGACGAGCATGGACACTTTCAAAAAGTTCCTCAAATCGGAAATGTCATTTTGGAAGATCATGTAGATGTCGGTGCGAATAGCACCATTGACCGCGCTACTTTAGGTTCTACCATCCTGCGCACTGGCGTCAAGGTTGACAATTTGGTACAAATTGCTCACAATGTTGAGATCGACGAACATTCCGCGTTGGCTGCTCAAGCGGGAGTAGCTGGGTCCACGAAGATTGGAAAACGCGTCATGGCTGGAGGGCAAGTTGGAATTAGCGGTCATATTAAAATAGCTGATGATACGAAAATCGTTGCTCAGTCGGGTATTCCCAGTTCTGTTAAAAAACCTAATATGACACTTATGGGCTCCCCGGGGATTCCCATTCAGGATTTCAAGAAATCATATATTGGATTCAGAAGATTACCCATGATTTTGAAAAAAATCAATGAAATGGATAAAAAAAAATAAGTACTGATCGAGAAGGAATAGCTATGTCAGAAAAACAAAGAACCTTACAATCTTCTGTTAAAATTGTCGGTGTTGGCTTACACACTGGTAAAAAAGTAGCAGTAGAATTGTGCCCTGCACCAGAAAATCACGGATATAAATTTCAGCGAACAGACCTCGAAAACGAGCCTATTGTAGAAGCTGACGCTGATCTGGTAGTCTCAACAGAGCGCGGTACGACACTTGAAAAAAAAGGAGTCAGAATATACACTACAGAACATATTTTAGCTGCCCTCTACGGTATGCAAGTTGATAACGCACTCATCAAATTGTCTGGCCCTGAAATCCCCATCATGGATGGTAGTGCGCTTTCTTATGTTCAGGCTATCGAGGAGGCAGGTTTTGCGGAACAAAAAGCAGAGCGCGAATACCTGGAGCTCGATGAGAATATTCCCTGGGAGGATGAAGAAAAAGGAATCGAATTTTTAGCAGTTCCAGACAAGGAGTACCGCTTGACGGTCATGGTAGATTATAACTCACCTGTCCTCGGTACGCAACATGCTACGATTTATAAAATTGGAGAATTCAGAGATCAAATTGCCCAATGTAAAACTTTTGTATTCCTGCGCGAATTAGAGTATTTGGCAAAAAATGGCTTGATTAAAGGTGGTGATGTCGACAACGCAATTGTTTTGGTTGAACGCGATGACGTGAGTCAGGAAGAGCTCGACTACCTCGCAAAATTGCTGGGTAAAGAAAATCTCAAAATAGAGATCAAAGGAATCGGTACGCTGAATAATTACGAAATGAAATTTCAGAATGAACCAGCTCGTCATAAATTACTGGATATTGTCGGTGATTTAGCGCTAGTTGGTAAACCCATAAAAGCACATATTCTGGCGGCACGCCCGGGTCATTCAGGAAATACACGTTTTGCTAAAGTGCTGAAGCAAAAAATCAAGGAGCAAAAACATGCTCCTAAAAAGTTTGATCTCGATCGCGAGCCTCATTTTGATATCAACGCTATTGAAAAAATGTTGCCTCACCGCTATCCCTTCTTGTTGGTTGATAAAGTAATGGAAATCACGGATGATACCATTATTGGTGTAAAGAACATCACAATGAATGAACCCCAATTCACGGGCCATTTCCCCAACAACCCTGTATTTCCAGGTGTCTTGCAGATTGAAGCGATGGCGCAATGCGGAGGAATTTTTGCACTAAGTAAGTTAGAAGAACCTCACCTCTACTCTACTTATTTCATGAAGATTGACAACGTTAAGTTTAAGCAAAAAATACTTCCAGGTGATACGGTAGTATTCGAATTGAAGTTGTTATCATCCATACGCAGAGGACTTGTAAATATGGGCGGTAAGGGATATG
Organism: uncultured Fluviicola sp.; assembly: GCA_964346075.1. Lineage (GTDB taxonomy): Bacteria > Bacteroidota > Bacteroidia > Flavobacteriales_D > Crocinitomicaceae > Brumimicrobium. The sequence continues at coordinate 54,867 of CAYFTH010000001.1, forward strand.
TTCGTGGTAAACTTGTTGTAGAAGCGGAAATGCTCGCTCAAATCGTAAAAGACAAAAAAGAGGATGATCAGTAAACTCGCTTCTATATCATCTGGTGCAACAATAGCAGACCAAGTAACCATTGAGCCTTTCACTACGATTTGCGAAGATGTAGAGATCGGCGCTGGCTCTCATATTGGTCCTAACGTGACCATCTATCCAGGTACACGCATCGGAAAGCATGTAACCATTTTTCCAGGGGCCGTTGTTGGAGCCATTCCTCAAGACCTCAAGTTTGGCGGAGAATATACAACGGTTGAAATTGGTGATCATACCACTATTCGCGAATGTGTGACGATCCATCGTGGCACGCGTGATAAAATGAAAACTGTTATCGGTTCGCATTGTCTCTTAATGGGTTATGTCCACATTGCTCACGACTGCATACTGGGAGATCATGTTATTCTCGCAAATTATACCGGTCTTTCAGGTCATGTCCAAATTGATGATTATGCCATTTTAGAAGGAAAAGTCGCCGCACAACAGTTTATGCATATAGGAGCTCATTCATTTATTGCGGGTGCTAGTTTAATTCGAAAAAATGTCCCACCTTTCGTACGAGCTGCTCGTGAGCCATTGAGTTATGCAGGAATAAACGCAGTGGGAATGCGCAGGCGAGACTTTACAGAAGATGACATTAAGCTCATTGAAAATATTTATCGCATCCTATTTGTTCAAAACAACAACATCTCAAAAGGATTGGAATCTTTAAAATCTGAACTTGAGCATTCGCCACTAAAAAAGATGGTCATTGATTTTGTTGAAGAAAGCGAGAAAGGCATCATTCGCGGGTTATTGTAGCATCATAAAACATTGTAAATTTTACTCAAAATGATTAAACGCGGAGAAGTCATCACTGTGTCGATTGAAGACATGGCATATGGAGGAAAAGGAATTGCACGTATGCATGATGAAAAAGGTGCATATATCATATTTGTACAAAACACATTCCCGGGACAGCAAGTATTAGCACGCGTACATAAAAAACGCAAAAAACACGCAGAATGTAAATTATTAAAAGTCCTCGAACGTTCTCCGATGGAGCGTATCTCTTCCTACCAGGAAATTAGCGGTGCTCCATATATCCATGTTCCGGTTGAACTTCAACAAAAATACAAGAAAGCGGTCACTTTAGAACTTTATCGGCGTATCGGTGACCTGCAACATATATCTGATTTGTTTGACCAATTTATTCCATCCCCTATCAACTACCACTATCGTAACAAAATGGAGTATTCCTTTTCATGCATCGAACACGATATTGTGGAAGATGAGGAAATAGATGATGCTTTTGCACTTGGGTTTAAACACCGCGGTACGTGGTGGAAAGTTGAAAGTCTTAACAAGGCCTCTGGACTATTTGATGAAGAGTGGGAGAATTTTCTATCTTCTTTTCGACTCCATTTAGAAGCTTCCGGACTCCCCGCCTGGCACTCACCTCAGAAGAAAGGTTTTTTTAGACATATTGTTGTTCGCAAGTCGTTCCACCAAAATCAGTTACTAATTAATCTGGTCACGTCTTCTCAGGGACTGGAAAACTTCGATGTTCATGCTGCTGGACAGTTTTTGCAAGAAAAAATGGGAGATCGCATTGCCGGATTTCAACACACCATTAATGACAACGTCGCTGATCGGGCGAAAATAGAAAATGGTAATTGTGATTTGATTTTTGGAAAGGATCATGTTGTAGAATCGTTAAATGGATTGTTTTTTGAGATCAGTATGGAAAGCTTTTTCCAGACAAATCCACAAAGTGCAGAACGACTGTACAACTTAGCTTTAGATTATGTTTTTGAAGGTAATAAAGACTATTCAGGTCGAGTGATTATGGATTTATTTTGTGGAACGGGCACGATTGGTCAACTCCTGTCTCAGCGAACGGATGAAGCTAATATTATTGGAGTTGATATCGTGGAAGAAGCCATAGAGGATGCTCGACGCAATGCCAAAAGAAACAAGATTGACAACATCACGTTTCACGCAGCTGACGTTGGAAAGTTTTTACGAGCTTACCCACAGTATATCGACAAAATTGACACCATTGTTTTGGACCCGCCACGGGCAGGCATTGCACCTAAAACCCTCAAAAAGGTGATTGCCCTTAATGCTTCACGTATCGTTTATATTTCGTGCAATCCATCTACGCAAGCAAGAGATATCAAAACACTCGAGGAAAACGGTTACACTACAAAAAAAATCAGTCTGGTCGATCAATTTCCGCACACGAGTCATATCGAAGCTGTGGGTCTTTTTGAAAAAGAAAAACAGCATTAGAAAAGTTTTGAGACTTACACAAGTACTATGTTTAGAGCGCTAAGAAGGATGATCCAAAATAAATTGATTTTTTTTGAAACCTTCTATTTTAATCTCCGTTATAGAAAACAACGGATCAATTATTAACTTCTACAGGTTAATTAATTAAGAGGCTGTCTTTCGAGGCAGCCTTTTTTAGTTCTATGATCGCCATTGATCCATTAGTTGCTTAAAAGTAGGTTTCTGCGTCTCAATAAATGCCTCTGCATCGTCCATGAGCGCTTGTATATTTTCAGGAGAGGCTGCATCCATAGCTTGTTCCGCACTACTTAGGCTGGGTTGAAAACGATGATATATAAGTTGATTTTCCCGTTTCTTTTCTTTCTCCAAAAGCGTTTGATGAACGCGATCAACCTCTATTTCCATATCGTCATAGTTGGCGCCCGTCAACTGACCAGTACCGAGACTTACCAGTATCAGTAAATCATCAGGGAAAATCTTACGTGCGTACTCAAATGCAATTAGACTCGGATTTTTAGCTGTTTCGATGCCATCTATCAGGCGATGCTTTCCAATGATAACTGGATCGAAATATTCAGGAACGGCACTGCATGCGGCTAATGATTGGGCTAGTGAAATGTTTCTATACTTTTTATTTTCACATGTAAATAGAAAAGGTTGTCTGTTCGCCATATCATAACTAACGAACGCAAATTGTGTTGACAGATCTTTAAGCGCGACTTCGCCATAATTCTTAGCCAGTATTCCTGCCAGCACATTGGACTTTCTTCCTTCCTCATCAAATTGAAATAACTGCGGTCCTTTTGAAAGGTAGAGGTTTAAAATATTCTCCGGAAGGTATTTATAGCGACCAGACTCTTTCACAATTAAGGAAGCTGCTATGATAGCTCCGGTAGATGTTCCAGAAACAAAGTTTAAAGCGTGATTAATGCTGTGATCAATGCGCTCTCGTATTACGAGTCTATTCAAATGGCTAAGCACCATTAACGGCAAAATGCCGCGAATACCGCCGCCATCAATTGATAATAAAATGCGCTTTTTTACTGCCATACTTCAAAGTACAAATATTTTTTGATTCAGGCTTGTAAAACAGTCATCAATTCAGGGCAAACTCACACTTTTATTTTTAAGAGTTTTCTCAAATAGTCTTCATTCCA
>CAYFTH010000002.1:0-50601 GCA_964346075.1 uncultured Fluviicola sp.
GAAGAAGAACTTTATGATGACTACAAAATGCCCTTTGAGCAATTAGCACAGATTCAAAAAAAACATACTTCAGTTGGCTGGGCAGGCATGCATCATTCGTCTGATTACGTTGAGGTCGGTGCTTATGGTCCGGGTAGTGAATTACTTCCGCCTTATATTGAAAACACATTCTTGCACAACATGATGCTTACTGCTGCGGGTGTCAAAACAGATTCCTACTAAACGATAACTAAAACTGCTGTTTTGGGTTTAGTTCTGTTCTTACATCCTAACACTACTTTGCAATAGCTACTGTCAAGAAACTAATTTTTAAGTCGGGACATTGTTGCCTTAATGTTTTAGCAGCGGATTCTAGTGTGGATCCCGTTGTTAATACGTCATCCACGATAGCGACGTGTTTTTTATTTTTTACGGCTTCAGCGCGTACTTCAAAAATGGATTGAACGTTTTCCCACCTTTCTTCTTTGCTTTTTGTGGTTTGAGAAGCGCGGTGCAAGCTGCGTATGAGAACCTCCTGGATTGGAATTTCTGTTGTTTTTTCTATTCCCTGAGCGATCATAAGACTTTGATTGTAACCTCGTTTGAAGCCTTTTTTAGAATGCAATGGAATGGGAATCAACACTTCAATATCGCGAAACTTTTCACTTTGATTCATGTGATCACCAATCATTTCACCCATAAATCGACCGATTTGTTGACCTTCCCCATATTTAATTTTGTGCAGTATTTTTTGGACGGCACCTCCTTTTTGAAAATAGAGTAGTGGAAAGACCTGTTCAACATGTATACGTCCCCAAAACAGTTCATCTGCTGGAGAAGAATCTTTGAATTTTTCGAAATACGTATGTTCAAGTTCGTCGCGACAGGAAAAACATAAATGATGCATGCCATCTGGAAGCTCTTTGTCACAAACAGTACAATTATTCGGATACACTAAAGACAAAATTCCAGTTGTGGCAGCGTGAAAAATTTTATAAGCCTTGTTGATCATACCGTTTCAAAAATAATGAATTTTAATCAACATAAAATTGTTATTAAACCCACCCCCAATTAGTTTTTCATTGGAAAACTTTGGTTTAATTTTATAGAGCGTTCTTGGACAAAGGGTTTGGGCGATAAATATTGAATCTTAGGAGATAAAATAACATAAATAGTCGATAAACAAGATAAATTTTATGTGAATATCTTTTAATTCAGTGTTAATAATGTTGGCTTCATGCATCAATCAAGGAGTTAAATATTTTATCCACAAGTCAAACTATTTTTTGTGGATTTCTTTAGTTGTAGGACCGGAAATTATTGTCAATTTTTGTATCGCTCTTTACGCAGAAAATGTACTTTTTTGTACCCGGTTCTGGAAGAGAAATGCACTGAAAAAAACAGAAAATTAAAACACCGTGCGATAAAAAGGATCGCACGCACAACATATTTACACATTAAAAACGGTTAACAAATGGCACAAGAAGAACCAATTTTGCAAGAAAACAAAGATCGCTTTGTTTTATTTCCAATTAAACACGACGACATCTGGGCGTTCTACAAAAAAGCTGAAGCAAGCTTTTGGACAGCAGAGGAAATTGATTTATCTCCCGACTTAGTCGATTGGGAAAACAAACTCAACGAAGACGAACGTTACTTTATCAAACATGTGCTCGCTTTCTTTGCGGCCTCTGACGGAATCGTTAACGAAAACCTCGCTGAGAACTTTGTTGCTGAAGTTCAGTATACCGAGGCTAAATTCTTCTATGGATTCCAAATCGCCATGGAAAATATACACTCCGAAACGTATTCGCTGTTAATTGATACTTATATCAAAGACGATAAAGAGAAGGATGGACTATTTAACGCCATTGAAACAATGGAATGTGTTAAGAAAAAAGCCGACTGGGCATTGCGATGGATCGATGAAGGAAACTTTGCAGAACGCTTAATCGCTTTTGCTGCTGTAGAAGGTATTTTCTTTTCTGGTTCGTTCTGTTCAATTTTCTGGTTGAAGAAACGAGGTTTGATGCCTGGTCTTTCTTTTTCAAACGAATTAATTTCGAGAGACGAAGGACTGCATTGTGATTTTGCTTGTCTATTATACAATAATCACATCGTCGATAAACTTTCAAAAAATAAGGTACGAGAAATCATTCTTGATGCGGTTAAAATTGAAAAAGAATTTATCCTCGAAGCGCTTCCAGTGCGCTTAATCGGTATGAATTCTGACTTGATGTCACAATATATCGAATTCGTAGCTGACCGTCTTCTCGCGGAACTTGAATGTGAGAAAGAGTTTAATGCTACCAACCCTTTCGACTTTATGGACATGATTTCTATTGAAGGTAAAACCAACTTCTTTGAAAAACGCGTTGCTGAATACCAAAAAGCAAATGTGATGGGTGGGAATGAAGACCAATCTTTCAGCACTGACGCAGACTTTTAAATTTTTTTTAACCCATTATAAATAAACCAGTATGTACGTAATTAAAAGAGACGGAAGAAAAGAACCCGTCAAGTTTGACAAAATAACAGCTCGCATTGTAAAAATGTGCTACGGACTCGATCCGCTCGTGTCACCAGAGAGTGTAGCCATGAAAGTAATTGAAGGTATTTACGATGGTGTTACAACCATTGTTTTAGATAACCTCGCGGCAGAAACAGCGGCTTCTAAAACAATAGAACACCCCGATTACGCCTTGCTCGCTTCACGTATTTCCGTATCTAACTTACACAAGAACACCAAAAAAACATTCTCCGAGACAATGGAGGATCTCCATACCTATGTGGATCCTAAAACCGGATTAAATGCCTCATTACTTGCTGATGACGTTTATAAGGTGATTATGGATAACAAAGAAAAGTTGGACTCCAGCATTATCTACGATCGCGATTTTCGATACGATTACTTTGGTTTTAAAACGTTGGAGCGTTCTTACCTTTTAAAACTTAATGGAGAAATAGCTGAACGTCCGCAACACATGTTAATGCGGGTTGCTGTTGGTATCCATAAAAATGACATTGATGCGGCTATACGTACGTACAATTTAATGTCGGAAGGTTGGTTTACCCATGCAACACCTACGCTTTTCAATGCTGGTACACCAAAGCCACAGATGTCCTCGTGCTTCTTGTTGACAATGAAAGAAGACAGTATTCAGGGGATTTACGAAACGCTTCAAAATTGTGCACAGATTTCCCAATCAGCAGGGGGTATCGGACTTTCTATCCACGATGTGCGGGCTAAAGGATCATATATCCGTGGAACAAACGGTACATCTAACGGAATTGTTCCGATGCTTCGCGTGTTTAACGATACGGCCCGCTACGTTGATCAAGGAGGTGGTAAGAGGAAAGGTTCCTTTGCTATGTACCTCGAGCCCTGGCATGCCGATGTATTCGATTTCTTAGAAATGAAAAAGAATCACGGTAAAGAAGAGAATCGTGCTCGTGATTTATTCTATGCGCTCTGGATTCCGGATTTATTTATGGAGCGCGTTCAGTCGAATGGTGAATGGACTCTGATGTGCCCCAATGAATGTCCAGGCCTTTCAGACACGTATGGAGCAGAATTTGAAGAACTTTATCTGAAGTATGAAAACGAAGGTAAAGGGCGAAAAACAATTAAAGCTCAAGAGCTATGGTTTAAAATATTAGAATCTCAAATTGAGACGGGCACGCCATACATGCTCTATAAAGATGCTGCGAATAAAAAATCGAACCAGCAGAACTTAGGTACAATCAAATCTTCAAACCTTTGTACTGAAATTATGGAATACACGGCTCCCGACGAGGTCGCAGTTTGTAACCTCGCATCGCTTGCTCTTCCAAAATACATTACAAATGATGGTTTCGATCACGACAAATTATTTGAAGTAACTTATGAGGCTACCATCAATCTCAATCGTATCATTGATGGTAATTATTACCCTGTTGATGAAGCGCGCAATTCAAATATGCGTCATCGTCCCATTGGTTTAGGCGTACAAGGCTTAGCGGACACTTACATCAAATTGCGTATGCCTTTTGATTCGGAAGAGGCTAAAGCACTAAATAAAGCCATTTTCGAGACGATTTACTACGCTGCAATGACAGCATCAAAAGATTTAGCAAAACAGGAAGGACCCTACGAAACATTTGAAGGTTCACCGGTTTCTAAAGGTATATTCCAGTTTGATATGTGGGATACCAAACCTAGCGACCGTTGGGAGTGGGATGTCCTTCGCGAAGAAGTCAAAGAACACGGCGTTCGCAATTCTTTGCTTCTTGCTCCGATGCCGACAGCATCTACAGCTCAGATCCTCGGTAATAACGAGTGTTTTGAACCTTATACATCTAATATCTATACACGTCGTGTGTTGTCCGGTGAATTTATCATCGTAAATAAACACCTCTTGCGCGATCTCGTGAAAGAAGGATTGTGGGACAACACAATGCGTCAAAAATTGATGGCTGCGAATGGTTCAGTTCAGGATATCCCTGAAATTCCACAACACCTCAAGGATCTGTATAAAACAGCTTGGGAACTTTCACAAAAAAGCATTATAGAACAAGCTGCTGACCGCGGGGCATATATTTGCCAATCTCAGTCGCTCAACATATTTATGGAAAATGCCGACTTCAAAAAGTTGACTTCAATGCATTTTTATGGTTGGGAACGTGGTTTGAAAACAGGTATGTACTATCTACGAACAAAAGCAGCCACTAACGCTATTAAATTTACAGTCGATAAAAGTGTTACAGAAAAGGACAACACTGCTGGTGAATCCATGTCGACTGAAGAAATTCAATCGCAGGCGCAAGCATCATGCTCCACAGACGATCCTGATAATTGCGAAATGTGTAGTGGTTAATAATTGTGCCGTTTTTATTGCACTACTCGTAACGAGGTTGTCCTATAAGGGGCAACCTCTTTTTTTATCGAACGGTCAAACAGCCGATATCATATAACACTCTAAAACGAACATAGGTACCAATTCAATGCTTCAAAAGCATACACACGATATTTGAGTTACAATCATTTTAATAGTAGTTAAAACAGAGAATATTAACTTATATCGACTTGTAAAATTCAACCACTCCACATATTTCTGCTCTAAATCTGCGTCCATGAGTTTTTACAATACTTGCTATTCATTCAACTGAACTCATAACAATCCATATCAAAAGTCTACTACAACTGAAGAAACTGATTTCTGTATTTTTTAACTTATAGTCTGTTATGTGTTATTTATTTAACGCTTAAATTTAAAAGATCTCTTTTTTTTAAGGGAAATGGTCACAACTAATAATTGACGCTCTTAACGCGCAAATAAACGGCCAAAAAAGACTGAATTTAATTCTCCTGGTACATTTGCAATTACATTATCTCCGTACCCGAGCTTTCACCAACGTATCAATCTCTTCACGCTTAATCATATCGGAAAACATACACTTGACTAGAATAACCATATTTCTTTGCACGGAGATTAGAGATCAATCCTATAACACCACCGTATAATGAAAAACGTTTTTTATACTTTTCAGATAACATTGAAACATAAAAAGCATCATACTTCATCGGTATCACTTTCTCCAACTGAAACCCCATATCTAAAAATAATTTCGCAATATCCTGCTGCCGGAAGTGGTAGAGGTGACGCGGTACATCATAGGCCGCCCAGAATTTTTCATAATACCGGGCATCGTAGGCATTCATATTCGGAACCGCTACTAACATTTTCCCACCAGGACTTAAAATTTCCCGCATTCGCGCAAGATCCTTTCGTAATTCATAAACATGCTCCAGAACGTGCCACATCGTAATCACATCTACACTATTATTTTCTAACCTGTAAAGCTCCGCCTGATCGCAGCTTCTTACGTGATTTACTTTGTGGGCAAATCTTCGGGCTTCATCATCAGGTTCTATACCATAACCCTCAAAACCTCTCTTTTGAGCAACACGAAGAAAATGACCCGTACCCGAACCAACATCCAGTAACCGTTTACCGTGAACAGCATTTTTAATCCATGAAACCTTTTGAAGGAGCGTGCGATTGCGAACAATATTATATAACCAATTGATCAATCCTTTACGCGAAGAGCTGTGCGAAATATATTCATCCGATTGATAGTAATCGCCTATTTTATCAACAGCAGGTATCGGGTTTGTAAAATGAAACCCACAATTCTCACATTCTACAATCGTAAATTGTTCTTGTGTAATCATGTGATCCTTTAATTCTAAAAAGGGTTTGTGTGATGTCGAACCACACACTACGCATTTTTCTATGGTATTCATTTGTTACTTGTTTCACGTGAAACTAACGACCCAAATAGATCAGTAGCACATTAATATCACTAGGGGATACACCGCTAATTCTAGAGGCTTGTCCTATATTTGCGGGTGTTATTTCACTTAATTTTTCTACAGCCTCAGAACTTAGACTCTCCAGTTTTTCATACTCCATATCCACAGGAATTTTAACATCCTCGAGACGACTCAATTTATCAGCTACATCTTGCTCTCGCGAAATATACCCTTCATATTTCAATTGAATTTCCGCCTGCTCTAAAACAGCTTCATCTACGGTGGTTATATAATCTCTCAATTCATTACTCATTGCTAATAAATCCTTCATCGTCACATTTGGCCGGATAATCAATTGAGTTAATTTTACTTGCTGTTTGATTGGCGCACTACTTTTGCCAGCTAGTTGCTCGTTCGCTTCTTCTGGTGTTACTCCTTGTTTGCGTAAGAACTTTTTGAGCTGCTTGGTTGCTTCTATTTTGGAATTCACATGCTTCATACGTTCATCATCAATCATACCTATCGCATGACCAATAGGGGATAACCGTTGATCGGCATTATCCTGTCTTAACAATATGCGATACTCAGCGCGAGAAGTAAACATCCGATAAGGTTCTTTCGTCCCTTTCGTGATCAAATCGTCGATCAATACACCTATATAAGCATCCGAACGATTCAGAACAATTGGATCTTTGTCCAGCGCCTTTCTTCCAGCGTTAATTCCAGCCATTAAACCCTGACAACCGGCTTCTTCGTAACCCGTCGTTCCATTGATCTGACCTGCAAAAAACAATCCATTCACCTTTTTGGTTTCCAGCGAATGTTTGAGTTGAATCGGTGGGAAATAATCATATTCTATCGCATATCCAGGACGAAACATTTTCACATCAGCAAAACCCGGAATTGTTCGCATAGCGCTTAACTGAATTTCTTCAGGCAAAGAGGTGCTAAACCCGTTCACATAAATTTCAACCGTGTTCCATCCTTCGGGTTCCACAAAAATTTGGTGACGATCCCGTTCAGCGAACCGGCTAATTTTCTCTTCTATACTCGGACAATATCGTGGACCAGCAGATTCAATGGCTCCGTTAAACATAGGCGAACGATCAAATCCGCTTTCTAAAATCGAATGGGTTTCTGGATTTGTATAGGTAATATGACATGGTCGTTGCTCCGTAGCAATTTTAGTATTTTTAAAACTAAATTTTTGTGGGTTATCATCACCAGGCTGTAACTCCATTACCGAATAATCCAGCGTTCTTCCGTCAACTCTTGGTGGGGTACCCGTCTTCATCCGGCCACTCTCAAAACCCAAGTCAATCAAATCTGCAGTTATACCAGTAGAAGCACGTTCACCAGCTCGACCTCCTCCGAATTGTTTATTACCGAGATGAATCGTCCCGTTCAAAAAAGTACCACTCGTTATAACAACAGTTTTCGCTTTTATATCAATTCCTATACCCGTTTTTACACCTATGATTTTATTACCTTCAGTGATCAAACCGGTCACCATATCTTGCCAGAAATCTACTTTTGAATTACGTTCGAGCAACAACCTCCATTCCTCAGCAAAGCGCATTCGATCATTTTGGGTTCGCGGAGACCACATCGCAGGACCTTTACTCATGTTTAACATCCTAAATTGGATGGCACTTCTATCGGCAACTATAGCCGAACCTCCGCCTAATGCATCAATTTCTCTTAATATCTGACCCTTAGCAACCCCACCCATAGCTGGATTACAACTCATCTGGGCAATGGTGTTCATGTTCATTGTAACTATTAAAGTTGAGGCACCGAGTTTCGCAGCAGCATTTGCAGCTTCACATCCTGCGTGACCCGCTCCCACCACTACAACATCATATTCTTTTAGCATAACTTATTGTTTCACGTGGAACAAAATTACAACAGCTTTAAATAGTAATCCTCCTTATTACGCATGATTTCTTTTTCGCTCGGTAATTCGTCTTTATAACCACAAAGATGCAACACCCCATGTACAATTACACGATACAATTCCGTTTCACGTGAAACATTCATCCTGTTCGCATTTTCGACTACACGTTCATAACTTATAAGCAAATCCCCGCTTAATAATAGTTCGTCAGAATAGTCAAACGTGATTATATCCGTATAAAAATCATGTTCCAGGAAGCGCTTATTATAGGTTAACAACCATTCATCGGATCCCAGAATAATACTAAGAGGACCACATTCCTGATGTTCTTTCTCTATTACGGTCTTCAGCCAATCAAAAACTGAATCCTCATCGAGCACGGCAGATTCAACGAGATATTCAAAGTTGATCATTCATTCACGTTGAAAACGATTTCGACAGTACTCCCGTTATTCAAAAATGACACTTCATCTGAGAGCGATTTCATTAAAAATATACCACGCCCATGTTCTTTCTCAATATTTTCAGGGGCAGTTGGATCAGGAAGGTTCGTAAAGTCAAAGCCAGAACCCTGATCGCTTACAGAAAACTTGATTTCTTTAGTATTCTGTTCGACCTTAATATTGATTTCTTTAGAAGAATCGCTGTTATTACCATGTTGTACAGCATTGTTCACAGCCTCCGTCACAGCAATCAAAACATTACCAAAATGATCTTCGTGCACTTCATGAGTTCGACACACATCGTCCACCAAATCTTCCACGCGCTTCAAGTGATCCAAGTCCGATGGAACTACTAGCGTTTCAATTTCCTTGTAATCCGTTTTCATCTGTTCTCTATTTTACAAAGACTGAGTTCTACCCGGTTAATTTATATCTAAAAAGTAAGCGTTTGCTTTTTCTTTATAATACCTACTAAATGACGGATCTAATGTTCGTAACAACTCAATCTGTTTTTCTTTTTCTTTCTTATACTCTAAAAATTCAATTTGGTTACCAAATTCCTCATTTTTTCCAGAATTACTTTCACGTTCTTCCTTGAAACCACGTTCGCGCATCGCCTTTTCACTTTCAAGTAACCGCGTCATGATCGTGTTCTGACGCTCTATAAGTTCTCCATCCCACTTTTTATTAATCAAATCTTCTTGTTGTTCTTCTAATTCTTTAATCAGTTCGTTTAATTGATTGCCCTCACCACTTCCATCTTTGTTCATTTCTTCTCTCAACTTTTGTAGTTTTCTTCGCATGGCATCCTGTTCAGCGGCCATCTTCGCAGCACCTTTGGCATTCATTGGTAAAACGCCTCCGGCATTCTTTTTACCTGGTTGTTTTCCCTTTTTATCACCACCTGGCTGTTTTCCATTTTTCATCTCTTCCAGTTGCTTCTTCAACATTTCCTTCATGTTTTGAACATCACCTTTCGAGCCTTTTCCTGATTTACCGCCTGGTTTACTGCAGCTACCTTTACCTGACTTCATGCCCTGCATGTCCTTTTGTGCAGATTCCAAGGCTTCATTGATGAATAATGACAGGTTATTGAGGTGTGTCATACCTTTCTGTTGCTTCGTACGAAGTTGTCTTTTCTGTCGTTCATCAATATGATCAGGTATATACTTATAGCTTTTGTTGATCGATCTCAGTTGTTGCTCAATATATGAGGCTGCCTTTGGAACTCGATCTGCTAGGGCCAGAAGACTATCCTCTACGGGACCAAAATTTTCGATGATTTCGCGTTGTTCCCGTCCGAGTTGCACAAAATATGGGTCACTCGTACTCACATCACCAAATTCGTCCATATTTTGCTCCTGTTTAAAACTCAAAGCCACCAGATTTTCTAATAACGAACGCATAGCTTCAATATCTTCACCTTTCTCTTTCTGCTTACTCTTGGCTAACTGTGCAGACAATTTTGAAGCCATTTCTTCCATCTTCTTCTGAGCAGATTTTTGCTTCTCTCCTGCAGCTTTTTGATCTTGTTGCTGCAGTTTTTCCGAAGCATTTTCCATTTCTTTTTTTGTCGATTCAGCATCCTTTTTCAACGATTCAAAATCCATGGGACGCTTAAGTTCCGAATTCTTTTTACGCATCTCATCTAAATCCTCAGTGATTTTATTGAACTCATTATTTAAATCTTCTTGTTGATCTTTAATAGTACCATCTTCTGGATGCTCCTCTAATTGCTTCTTAAGTGCTTTTTGCTCTTTCGCTAGTGACTCAAGATTTTCCTGGAGGTCCTTTACACGTTCTTCGACGTCCATCTGTTTGAGCATTTCCATCGTACGATCCATTTGACGTTCCATTTCTTCTGACGTCATTTCCGTTTCTTCCAATTTTTCCAACACATCCTCGCTGCTTTCATCTTCCAATAACTTTTGGAGTTCATCTAATAACTCTTTGAGCTCCTCATCCATAACTTCTTCCATCAATTCGTCTAATAATTCTTGCTTCTCTTTAAGCGACTCATCAACTTCAGATAACTGCTCCTTTTCATTAAACGATTCTTGCATTTTTGAACGTAACTCTTTCATCTTACGCTCTAATGATTCGCGTTCTTTCTGAAGATTTTGCATTTGTTTAGATTGCTGAAACGAAGAGCTTTTAGAATTCATCATCTCTTTTTTCAACCGCTTCACCTTGGATTGAAATTCTTTCGTTCTTTCAGTTACCTGTTGCATTTCACGTTGTACATCTTCCTTGGTTTTATTTCGGTTTTCATCAAGTTCTCGTTTTGTCGGTGAATGATATTGAAAGATTTTTGATTTCGTGACCTTCGGACCATGGATTCGATCATTATCGTAAGCCAAGTAATAATAAATCAACTCGTCTTCAAATTCTAATTTCAAGTTTCGTATATCTAAAGTCATCGAAAACGGACTATCCTTACCGACTATTCCGGGTACAGTTTTTTCAAAATGGCTTGATTCCCCATTGTTCTTATTAATCTCGTAAACAAACTTCACCCTTGACAAACCATAATCATCCTTAACATTCCCACTAAAATGTTTTTTCTTTTCGTTAATACTATCACTGCGTTCGTTTACCACAATCGTTGGATATTCATCTTCGATCACATTTATGTTGTAAAAGATAGAATCTGTTTTATCCAACCGTTGATTTTCTAGTGTAAACATAACCATGTCACTTGCAACCGCGTGTTGTTCAAAACGAAAACCTGGTTCATTGAAATGCCACGATGTATCATTATAGCCTACACGTAATGTTTCAGTATGTTTCGTTCGACCATTCCAAACCAGTTTTGATCCGTACGGCACGATCAAATCTCCAGGATTTTCAATTTTTTCGTCCGTTCGTTGTGTGTAATCGGGATATTCAATATCCACTAACACATTTCCAAGTGATGTGCGTTTCACAACCTCCAGCGATCGATAGACAGAATGGTGTTCATTCCCATTAAATCTAAATTCAATCTCATCATTTACGTTTTCCAATTCGAATGAAACCTTATTTTTTGCTTCATTTTTCATTGCGAAAGTACCTTGGTTGGTTTCCAGGTATACGCGTTCTGGTAAGGACTTTCCAGGTCGCGGATGCAGGAGAACCTCTAATTTGACATTCGATCCTTCCTCCACGACTAAAGATTTATTCAATAGTTCAAATTCAAAGTTCGGAGTTGGTGTAAAGGTTTCTGTATAACGCATCAATCGTTTAGACCCGTCTGAAAATAGCTCCGGAAGCGTAATCCCCAATAATACAACCACTAAAATTACAGGTAAAACATACTTGAGATATTTGCGGTTTTCACCATAATCGACCGCATCCGTAAAACTAAAAGCATTCAGGCGTTTTGCATTTTGTTGGATACTCGCACGCAATAGTTCCACGTTTCCTTCGTAATTTTTTTCTGAATCATGCAATTGTAGTGTGATGAGCAATCTGTCATTAACATCAGGAAAAAACTTACCAATAATTTGAGCAGCTTGATGGCGATTGATTCGTTTACCAAAAGAAAGCAATTTACTCGCAGGAATAGCAAAATAACGTATAAGAACATAGGTGTTTATAGCGACAAAGGAAAACAATAAGAACGCACGTACAAACGTATTGAACCTGCCAAAATATTCCAACGTCGCCACCAATAAGAATGAAATAAGAAATATGACAACAAATAACAACCCACCCCTGATCATTAAATTCTTGTAATACTTTTTAATAAAAGCATCTACCTGGTCAATTAATTTTTCGAATGTTCCCATTTATTGTTTTATGATGTACAACTTTAACCAAATAAAGTTACGCAATACACGTGTTGTTTATTCAAAAAAGATGTTAAATCATCGAATATAAGGGTGAAAAAATCAACGTCACTTATTATCTGACCTAAAAAGGCATTTCGAGCAAAGATTTATACGGATCGCGCTGGAATCAATTATCTTTGTGTAAAAATTTAATATTTATGTCTTCAACGATACGCGTCCGTTTTGCTCCATCACCAACAGGACCACTGCACATGGGTGGTGTACGTACAGCACTTTACAACTATTTATTCGCTAAAAAAGAAGGAGGTACATTCATTCTTCGCATAGAAGATACCGATCAAAAGCGATTTATAGAGGGAGCAGAAAAGTATATAAAAGACGCCCTGGATTGGTGTGGTATCACCCCGGATGAAGGTCCTGGAATTGGAGGGGATTATGGTCCATATCGACAATCAGAGCGGCAAGAAATGTATCGACCTTACGCCGAACAATTAGTGGCGTCCGGTAAAGCTTACTATGCATTTGATACCTCCGAGGAACTTGAGGAAATGCGTCAACAAGCACAAAAGATGAAAATGCCTAACTGGCAATACAATGCGGTAACACGAACATCGATGAAAAATTCATTAACGTTGCCCGAAGATGAAGTAAATCAACGGTTAAAAAACGGTGATCCTTATGTGATCCGTTTTAAAATGCCCCGTAATGAAGATGTCCGTTTTGAAGATGTTATTCGCGGTTGGGTTGTGGTCAATACTAATAACCTCGATGATAAAATATTGTTTAAAAGTGACGGAATGCCCACCTATCACCTTGCCAACATCGTGGATGATCATACCATGGCTATTTCGCATGTAATAAGAGGAGAGGAGTGGCTACCATCTGCACCACTTCATGTATTGCTCTACGAGGCATTCGAATGGGAAGCTCCTAAATTTGCACATTGTCCGCTGCTATTGCGTCCCGATGGCAACGGTAAACTTTCCAAGCGCGATGGTGATCGTTTAGGTTTTCCAGTATTCCCTACCGATTGGATCACATCAGATGGCGAAAAATATTCTGGTTATCGCGAACAAGGATATCTCCCCGGAGCATTTATAAATATGTTAGCTTTCCTGGGATGGAACCCGGGTACTCCACAAGAAATCTTTTCATTAACAGAAATGACGGAAGCTTTCTCTCTTGACCGCGTTAGTAAGGCTGGAGCAAAATTCGATGCGGATAAAACAAAATGGTATCAACAACAATATTTAAGAGCTAAAACCAATGAGGAGTTGGCAGATATGTTGTTAATGAAATACGATGACATTCAAGTTAATACATCTTATCTCGCAAAAGTTTGCGGTTTAATGAAAGAACGAGCAACATTTATTGAAGACATCCGAACAGAGGGGGACTATTTCTTTGAAGCACCTTCAGCATTCGATGCCAAGACAGTTCGTAAGAAATGGAAAGCTGACTCGGAACAAATCATTTTAGAATGGGCCAATCGTCTGGAAAATATTGAAGAATTCACGGCAGAAAATATTGAAGTCGCATTTAAATCTTATCTCGCAGATATCGAAAAAGGTATAGGAGCGGTATTGCCCGCGTTTCGCGTATTGATCACTGGAAAAGGGATGGGACCGAGCATGTTTGAGATTGCTGCACTTCTCGGTAAGGCAAAAACGTTGTCGCGATTGGAGAAAAATGTACCTGTTGTTAAAGCACAGAAAGCAGAAGCATGAAGCATACAGTAGAGGTTAATGGCATTAAACTTTATGCATATCATGGTTGCTTACCCGAAGAAGGTAAAATAGGCGGTCATTACACGATCGACGTAGCGGTAACTACAGATTTTGCCGCTTCTTTTGAGACAGATGATCTGAATGATACAGTAGACTATGTCATCATCAATCAAATCGTCAAGGATGAGATGCAACTACGTTCTAAGCTCATTGAACACGTCGCAAAGCGCATGATCAATCGTTTTAAAACCGAAATAGATCAAATACATTGGGCTCGGATAAAAGTGATTAAGCATTGTCCTCCGATCGAAGGAGACGTTGATGACGTTGCGGTGATTATCGAAGAACAGTTTGATTGATTTTGAAAACTGAATATAGCTCCATTCAAATAATATTTGTAAATTTGTTCCCGTTATAGCAATAGCTGGACGATTCTATAACAAAATGGTCCTGTGGCCGAGTGGCTAGGCAGAGGTCTGCAAAACCTCGTACAGCGGTTCGAATCCGCTCGGGACCTCTAAAAACCCTTGACTTTCAAACAGTTGAGGGTTTTTTATTCAAACACATCCGACAAATCAAATGCTTTTATCTTTTTATTTTTGTCTATATCTCCCATCACCTCAACCTGAAACTGGATGTTGATATCCACTTTCCATTTTTGATTACTAATATTTTTGAATTTTATGGTACCTGAAGATGGTGCACCTGATCCGTTCTCGCTGTATAACCCTTCGGTATAACTGTAAGTATATTTACATTTTTTCAATTTCCCGTTTTCGATGAGCATCCTTTCGCTCTTTTCTTGAATAGGTATAGCAATAGAAAACACTTCACTCGAAGCACTGCAACCCACATTTGGATCTGGATATACTTTCTTTTTATAGTTTAACGATACAACTGTATCACCCCATACGATCTCGCGCTTCACCAACGGTTCCTTCCTCGGTTCTTTCTCTATTTCTACTAACACTTCAGACTGTGGCTTTTTGGTAGAAAAAGCGTTTTTATTTTTTAGCTCCGACTCCGTAGTTTTATCGCCCCTTTTTTGAATATTTTCTTTATTGTTTTTGCGCTTCTCATGGTCCCATGGCTCTTTATCCACCAGTTCTTTGCTTGTGTTCTGATCCAAAACAACCGTATCTACTGAATCTAACTCAGTTTTTATGAATTGTTCAGTAGATGCGCTTTCGCACGACATCACTGCTAAAATCAAAGGTAGTATACATAATAGTCCTTTCATGTTGAAGAATAAACCAAAATTTATTCCATACTGAGGAATTACATCCCTTTCGGTTTACGGTAACGATAATTCTTATGTCCCCACTTATACTTCCGTTTATGAAAATTGGTGTATCCACCAGTCATTTCAGGAAATTTATAAATTAAACCAAAATGATGATGTAAATAATCAAATTCTGGATCGTAAAGATTAGGAATCACACCAACTTTTCCCGTTGTTCTGACTTGAATTCCAAGTCCTTTCCAAATCATCACATTCACACCTGCACCGATGTTACCGCTCAACATGTTTTGAGGCCAAACAGCTTCTCTTCCTGTATATCCTATTCCACCAAATACAAAAGGATCGACCCTTTGTTGGCGCATAAGAAAACCAAAACTATATTTAAAATGAACGGAGAGCGCACCGGCTTTACCTGAGCGTGTCGTATCAAGATTAATTGTTTTTCCCTGATTATACTCATTGTATGAGGCCATTACATCGATACTCATACCTTTTTGCATATAAAAATCAAAGTTTAATGAAGTTGGAAATGCTGGTAGATTCCACGAGTCCTTAAAATTAAATAAGTGCGCGTATCGATATCCATCATCTTCCATGGCATTCCAGGAGATACCTAACATCCAAGTATAGGGCTTCACCTTTTTATAATTCTGTGATAACCCGTACCCGGGAAATAATACTCCCAATACAACCCCAATAATTGTTATTTTTAATAATCTGCTTTTCATTTCAACCAACTCCCATACAAAGTAAATAAAAATAGTAGGATCATACTTTTAAAAACACTAAATGTCTGTGAAATGCATGTATCGGAAAGTCACCGGAAGAGCATTGAATTATCTGAGAATATGTAATTCTTTATATTTATTAATGGTATTCCCTTTCTCATCCCGTGCCATGATGATATAGACATAACGTCCTTCGGGCACAGGCTGTCCATTTAAAGCGGTACCGTCCCAACGAAAATCTTTCTTATTACTTTGATAAACAATTTTTCGTTCATCATTCATAATATTAATTTGGAACTCTTTTAATCCTTTTGATTCAATAAAAAATTGATCATTCTGTCCGTCATCATTTGGAGTAAACGTGTTAGGTAAGCGGGTAATCTCGCCTTCTATTTCAATTCTTACCTCGATGGTACGCTCCTTAAATTGATTATTCACAGTTGCTTGAACACTCACTTCATAGGTTCCTGTTTCGGTATAGAAATGCTCAGGGTTCAATTGATGCGAAAAGTGTCCATCATCAAAATCCCACTGAATGTCTTCTATATCCGCATTATTGGATAGTTGAAATTGAACATATTGATTTTGTTGTTCCACAATAGCAGGCTCCAGCATCCAATTGATTGCATTCTTTTCTTCAACTTCTTTAGAATCTGAAACTTTCATTTGCTCATTATTCGTCACAGACGATTTGTTTGTCTCTTCTAACTTCGGTTTAGTTTCTGGTAAATTCGTTGTTGGTACGTAAGATGAATCGCGCTTGGAAAAGTTTTGAACCACCTTAGTCTTTTGATCATGATCCGACGCTTCATCCTCCTTAGAATGCATCAAAGATTGTTTTGAATCTGCTAAATCATTGTTTATACTGTCTTTACTGATTTCCTTAATATCTGTTGGTTTGCTCGTTGTTGATTCTTTCTCTTCTGTATTTGTTTCTATACTATTTTCTGTTTTCGCTGTTGTGGTTGTCGTTGTCACTTTCTCCTTATGATCCAATTGGTTATAGATAAAAATGGACGCAGCAGTAATAGCAGCTGCGCTCAATAGACCAATACCAAGCTTGGTACCGATACTAAGCGATGTACCAGCTGCAGCACCTGACGATAATCCAGACTGTACTCCCTGCCAAACCTTAGGGTCTACATCAGGCTGGTAATTTCCCAGTTTATCCTGGAATAATTCTTTTATTTCATCTTTATCGTTCAATATTCAATTTATTTAATATTTCTTTTAACACTGTTTTAGCACGCGAATACTGAGATTTCGAGGTATTCTCTGAAATTCCCAATTCCTTTGCAATTTCCTTATGGCTGTATCCTTCAATCGCAAACATGTTAAACACCATCCGGTAACCATCTGGTAATTGCTGAACAATTTTCATTAAGCTATCCGCCTCCATTCGTTCTTCTATGAAATTGTTTGTCGTAATTTCAATAAACGAATCATCCAGTGCCACATCACGTTGACGCTTTTTGTTCTTGCGCAATTGATCAAGTGCAGTATTAACAACAATGCGTCTAATCCAACCTTCCAAAGAACCTGCATGTTGAAAACGCTTTAAATTTTTGAACACCTTGATAAAGGCATCTTGTAAAACGTCTTCCGCTCGTTCTTTATCATTAATGTATCGCATGGTGACTCCCAACATTTTCGAAGCGTGACGATCAAACAGCATGCGCTGTGCAATAGCATCACCAGCCACACATTTTTTTACGAGCGTTTCGTCATCCATTTTAATCTTTCAAAAGTATAGACTACAATATTAAATAAAAGGTTGCACGGAAATATCGGGAAGATTGTACTTTTGATAAAAATAAAACGCAATGCGCTACGATAAACTACTTTATTTTTGCATCATTACACTGTTCCTGTTCCTTACATCTTGTTCTTCTCCTGAAAAAAAGGAAGCAACTAATCATTCTAACATTAATGGATATGCCGATGATCAACACCAATTTTGGAAAGGAAAGCTCCAGATTAAAGAACATCTTCAACTACCTTTTCTATTGCAGTCGGACAGCAAGCACCAATTTAAAATTATCAACGATAAGGAAACAATTCGTTTACAGCATGAACGCAAAGGAGATAGCCTTTTACTCCATTTTCCCGCCTATTCAAATTATTTAATCATTGAACAAACGCAGCAAAAACTGAAAGGTTACTTTGTTCAACCCGATCGTTCAGAACATCGGCGTATTCCCTTTACGGCCGTTCGCATAAATGACAGTGCTATTTGGAATCAATCAGATAAATCAAATAAAAAAATAGAAGGGCAGTGGAAAACAACTTTTAAAATAGGTACAACAAATACCTATGCGGCTATTGGTACATTTCAACAATCTAAGAATGGAAAAATCACGGGTACTTTTATGACAGAAACCGGAGATTATCGTTTCCTGCAGGGCGCATTTTCCAATGATTCATTGTTCATGTCCACATTTGATGGAGCACATGCTTTTTTATTTACGGCAACGTTCAATAACGATACCTTATCGGGTAGGTTTTATTCAGGATCACACTGGAAGACCGATTGGATCGCAATGAAAAGTGATAGTGAAATGCTGCGCGATCCGAAGGAACTCACTTATATGACCAATGACCAAATGAGTTTATCTTTTCTCACCACAGACAGTAGTACATTTAAATATCCAGCAGATTCATTGAAAAATCATGTGATTATCTTTCAGATTTTGGGAACATGGTGCCCTAACTGTCTGGACGAAACACAGTTTTATAAAGAACTTTATACCGATTACCATGAACAAGGATTAGAAATTATAGGTATTGCATACGAAAATCCAACGTCATTTCACCATCAAGTGGAACGTATCGAACGATTCAGGATGAACAAATCAGTACCTTATCCCATATTTGTGGGCGGAGAAGCAAGTAAGCAAGTTGCAAGTAACGATTTTGACATGCTCAACACTATATCTTCATTTCCCACTTCCATATTTATGGATCGTAGCGGAAATGTCGTACGTATTCACACTGGTTTTAATGGTCCGGGAACCGGAAAAGTATATGAAAAATATACCAAAGAAACACGGCACTTTATTGAGTCATTATTACAAGAATAGCATTATTTTAATGCTGTAAAAAGCATTGGATTTGGACAATTATTTTTATAAAAACTCAGTTCTTCAGCGCTGCAGACTCCGGGGTAATCTCCCTGCTTACCTTCTAAATCTTTAATCACTTGAAAGTGTAGATGCGGGGCATAATTACCATTCACTGCAGCTTCACCAATCCTGGCAAAAACTACTCCCTTTTTAATCTGCTGCCCCTTTTTCTTATCCTTTAAACTTTCCCGTGTTAAATGACCGTAGAGTGTATAAAAATTACTTTTCTGATTCGTATGTTCAAGGATGATTGTAGGACCGTAATCACCAAAATTTTCGTTATCGTTAAAACTGTGTACTTTCCCATCTACCGGACAGCAAATACCACGATGTTCGTCGCACCAAAAGTCAATGCCTAGATGGATGTTGCGTTTGTGGTATTGTGACTGGAAATGACTACTCCGATTATATAACGATCGTTCTTCCAGATACCCACCATAGGCTATAGATTTACCTTTACTATAAAGAAATTTGTTGATGTGCTCATGCATGAGGTGAGGATCTTCCATAATCTCTGTTGAAAGCTCCCCATTTGATACAGAAAGGCAAATATGCACGTAGTCTGTTGTTTTTGATCCTTGAATAAGAGGTACAAAAGAAAATTTATTCATCAACTAAAAGTCAAGCGTGCTATACGAGATTAATTTTCTTCACTAACTTTTCTTTGTATGACCCCCCAATAGGTATCAACTTTTTATCCTTTTCAAGCTGGAGATTTGGATATTCTATCGAAGCAATCTTATCCAGCCTTACGATGAATGAGCGATGTACTCTTATGAATTCGTCATCACCGAGTTTTCTCTCGATGTCTTTCATCGTAGAGTGAATGGTGTAACGCTTGTCTAACGTATTAATGACCACATAATCTTTTAGCGCCTCAACAAAATATATATCATTCGTGTTTAACTTGACTAATCTCGAATTTGATTTCACGAAAATAAAATCGCGCGAATCTTTTCCGTCCACCAGAGAATAAAGTATATCTCGTTCTTTCTCTACCTCTTTTTCTTTCTTGTGCTTATAAAGCGCCATTTCTATAGAAGTATGCAAATCAATTTCTTTAAACGGTTTAATAATATATCCGTAAGGTTCCGTTATTTTTGCCTTCTCTAACGTTGCTTCATCAGCATAAGCAGTCAGAAAAATCACTGGAATTTTGTGCTCTCTTTTGATAATCTCGGCTGCTTCAATACCATTCATATCTCCTTTCAACATAATATCCATGAGAACGATATGTGGTTTTTCATTGGCTGCTAAATCTACCGATTTTTCACCTGTTGCCGCAGCACCCGAAACAATATATCCCAATCGCTTCAAACTGTGCTGAATATCCTTCGAAACTATAGATTCGTCTTCTACAACAAGTACTTTTATTTTTGACATAAATCAAATTAATGTTCAACAAACATAATGAAACTTTTAAAAACGCAGTTGCTCTTTAAACCATGAATTTAATAAAATCTTCGACAAACTACTTAATAAAATAGACTAAATAAAAAGATTATCAACGCATTAGCGTAAAAATACAGGAAAATTCGTAGATGAATTAAGTATATACACTGATGTTATTTTCATTGTCTTCATAAATAAATATAGAAAAGAAAATTTTTTAAAAACGATTTACTATTACTATTAAGCTGTTCATATTGCGCGTAACTTTTTAAATAAAGGGTTGGATTTGTCATAATTCACAAAAAATGGTGCTTTATTCACATGTTATTAAGCTATTAAAACGTTGTAATTCAAATGAATTAATCACTTATTAACAAATACTAAATAGTGCAGAACTTGAATAACTTTCTATTCATTATCACATTTATTTTTGTGGAAAGCTGTTCATATCTGCTCAGAAAAAAGTAAAACTTTAGCTTGTTTATTTCAATACTATTTTGGTTTGGAATAATTATCGTAAAAAACAAGGTTTACTTTTTAAATACTATAAACAGTAATTCTATGAATTGTTTAAAAACATGTCGAAAAATACATTCAGGAAATGCCGTATTGCTGCACGTTTAAAATCTTAAATAGTTCAAATGTTTATAAGTACTCCTTTTTGTTAATTCATTAGCTTTGTAAAAAAGTTATTGTCATGAATAAGGATCAAATTATTCCGATCGGCGCAGATCACGCAGGATATGAACTCAAAGAGCAGTTGAAAGCTCATTTTGAAGAGCAAGGCTACACGTTTAAGGATTACGGTTGTTATTCTACAGAAAGTATTGATTATCCCGACTATGGTCATCCTGTCGCTAATCATGTTGAAGGACACCCGGATATATTAGGTATTGTTATTTGCGGAAGTGGCAACGGAATTAACATGACAGTAAATAAGCATCAGGGTATTCGAAGTGCCTTATGTTGGAATGTGGAAATTGCTGAGTTAGCGCGTCAACATAATAATGCAAATATTATAGCATTACCAGCGCGATTTATTGATCTTCCTACAGCAAAAGCGATGGTGGAAGTGTTTTTAACAACCACCTTTGAAGGAGGACGTCATAGTCGACGTGTTAATAAGATTGCGTGTTCTTAAACCCGAGTAAATCAGTCATTAAAAGAGAAGTTTTCAAATAAAAAGGGCGATGATTAGCGAAAGCTAATCTTCAAGAACTTCGAGGTCAATTTGTTTTTTCAATAAATCAACTCCTTTAACCTGAACTTTAATGTGGTCGCCGAAATTATACTCTTGTTTTGTGTTTTTACCGACAATCCGAAATTTATTGGCATCAAAATAAAAATGATCACCTGGCAGTGAATTGATCGTTGCCATTCCTTCACAGTAGTTTTCATCGATTTTTATAAAAAGACCAAAATCTGCTAAACCTGAAACGGTTCCATGAAAAATCTCACCCACCTGATCTTTAAGAAACTTTACTTGAAAGAATTTATTAGACTCGCGCTCAGCATCAATAGCTTTGCGTTCCTGCGCTGAGATATGTTTACAAATTTCATTGAGTTGATTACCATAATTCACCTGCTTTTCGTGCAATTTATCCATCATGATGCGGTGAACCACCAAATCTGCATAACGGCGAATGGGCGAGGTGAAGTGCGTATAATAATCAAAAGCTAAACCAAAGTGACCGATATTGTTGGTTTCATAAGAAGCTTTAGCCATAGATCGTATGGCCATTGATTGAATCAGTCCACTTTCCGGTGTATCTTTAACTTTATCAAAAAGTTTGTTGAGGTTTTTTGCAATATCGTTATAATCTCTAAATGTAAAATCGTATCCGAATTTATCAATAAAGACCTTAAAAGTTTCTATTTTTCCCAGATCAGGTTTATCGTGGCAACGGTAAATAAAGTTCTTATCAGATCCTTTGTTTTTAGGTAATTTACCTGCAAAAGTTGCGGCTCGGCGATTGGCCAATAACATAAATTCCTCAATAAGTTTGTTCGCGTCTTTTTGTACTTTGTTTACAACGCGAATGGGTTCACCGTCATCATCAAGTATAAAACTAACTTCTTCAGAATTAATAGAAAGAGCACCATTCGTTAAGCGTTTTTTACGCAAACGTTTAGCAATACCGTCTAAGACCTTAATTTCTTCGTCAATTTCGTGTTTATCTCCTTCGATGATGGCTTGCGCATCTTCATAAGCAAAACGAAAATCACTGTGAATAACACCTTTACCAAACCATTCACTCACCACTTTGTCGTTCTTATCAATTTCAAAAATAGCTGAGAACGTATATTTATCTTCGTGTGGACGCAGAGAACAAGCAACATTCGATAATTGCTCGGGCAACATCGGAATAACGCGATCTTCCAGATAGACAGAATTTCCTCGCTTTAATGCTTCCTGATCCATGGCTGTGTCAGGACGTACGTAATGGCTGACGTCCGCAATGTGAACACCAAGTTCAATGTTGCCATTTTTTAATTGATTATATGAAATCGCATCATCGAAATCTTTGGCGTCAAAGGGATCGATTGTAAATGTAAGCGTATTGCGTAAATCTTTCCGTTTTTTTATTTCGGAAGGATCGAGTTCTATACCTACATTTTCTGCTTCTTCTACTACTGCTTGTGGAAACTTAATTTCAAACTCATTTTTCATGAGGATAGACAGCATCTCGGTATCATTATTACCAGGGTTACCCAGTATTTCTGTTACTTCACCGTAAGGGCTATCAACACCTTTTGGCCAGGAAGTCATCCGTACTAAAGCTTTTTGACCATCTTTTCCACCTTTAAGTTTATCTAACGGTATAAAAATATCTTGACTTATCTTTTGATTATCTAATTGAAGAAAGGCAAACTTTTTTTGTACGTCCAGGGTTCCAACGAAGTGAGACGTCTTTCGCTCAATAATTTTTGTAATTGTTCCCTCAATCTTATTTTTCCTCCGTGCAATTATTTCTACCTCGACTTCATCGCCATGCAAGGCATGATTAATATGTTTTGGTGCGATGTAAATATCTTGTTCACTTGCTTCACTAATGACATAACCTGCACCGCGACTCGTGGCATCCAGTTTTCCTGTTAAGTTGTTTTGGAACGTATCATTGAGTATAAATGATCCTCGCGAAAACTCGTTGAGGAAAGATTCGTTTTTAAGGTCGTTGAGTATGCTTAATATAAGTTTACGTGTGTTTTTGTCACTAATGGAAAGCAGTCCACTTATTTGTTTGTAATTGAACTGTTGATCTGGCTGCTGTTTGAATATAGCGCGTATTGCCGACGCTAAATTTTTTTTATTCTTTTTCTTAACCTTACTATTTTTTCTTGACATGCGTTGGTTTAAACTATAATTTCTTTAAATATAATTCAAATTAATGGGCTGTAACAAAGAAGAGGTGCTTATTTATCAGATCCCTTGCTGCTCAGATTAAAAACAAATTCGTATCGCGTACCTGCTTTCAAATTTTCACGTTTAAAAAAACCATCCATTTGTTCAGTGAGGAGCTGGATCAATTCGAGCCCAAAACCGCTATTTTCATCTGATGGATCTTTCCATGAACCATTGTCAGAATAATAGAAAGCAATTCGATGATCGCTCAAATTATCAATATTGACTTCAATAAGGTTGTTTTTCGCCGTAAAAGCATGCTTGATAGAATTGGTGATTAATTCATTCAAGATGAGGGCTATGGGAACAATATCTCGCGCTGATACATATTTTACATTTGAATAAACTTTCAATTCAACGGGGTGCTGGTTTTCTGAAGAAGAAATGAGTGTTGTTGTGAGTTCTTCTATATAATTCTTGATATCAACTTTGTGTATTTTTTGTGAAACGTACATCATTTCGTGCATGCGCGCCATAGCAATGATGCGTTCTTTTAACTCATTAAAAAGGCGATGAATTTCAGCATCAGCAATATTTTCCTTTTGCAATTGAATAAGGCTTACCACCATTTGTAAATTGTTTTTTACACGGTGATGTAACTCTTGTAAAAGGATCGTTTTTTCCTCTTCTCTTTCTTGAAGAACCATGTTTTTCACCCGTAGTTTTTTATTTTTTTCGAGTTGTGCTTCTGCTGTAACTTGAATAATAAAGAACACTTCAAAGGCAATAAATATGGCTGTACCAACGATTATAGTAGATCGTAAGGCAACGGGATAAGCAATTGATATTGTTTCGTTCTGAAGAATATTAGATTCAATAAGAACAATAAAGCCAGCGTGTAATAGAAGAAAGGCTACAATATAACCCCATTCTTTTTTAAGATCGAAAAAAATAAAAGTACTCACTACAATACCAAATGACGCTATGTGTGGATAGTATTCACTACCGATGCGTGCTGATGCCAATGATCCAAAAGACAAGATAATGTATACTGAGGTTATTTTTGCCAGGTGATAGTAACCGTAATGATGCAACAGTAGTGCTATGACACAAAAAACAGTCCACGTTGCATGGAAAAGCACAGCGTACTTGTCAACAAAAATAAAAATAAAAACCTGCACCAATCCTGTGATACAACCAAAAAAGGTAATGGCATTAAACAATTTACGAACCTTTTGTTCGGTTTCACCAATTTCGGTATGAATACCAATATTTAAAATAGTAGTAATAAGAGACAAAACGTTTAATTTTACGCAAGTGCTTAATTGTAAAGGTGCCAAAGTAGTGAAATATATTCTGAATAAACTGACGTTACAGGTAAAAACCATTATATCTAATTAAAAATACATAGAAGCATAGGAGGTATCAAGAAATTGAGATTTGTTCTAAAAGAATGGTAGCTTGAAAGGGTTGGCCGATATTATAATAGCTAACTATATCTATAACTTAGAAAACCACTATACTTTACTTATAGGTTTTCATCCTCCCGTATATTTCGTATCTTTGTTTAAAAAGTAATCAATTATGAATGAACGAGTAGAAGAAGTTTTAAATGAGCAAATTGTTAAGGAGGCATCATCGAGCCACTTGTATTTGTCAATGGCTTCCTGGGCTGAAAATCAAGGGTATAACGGAACGGCTCAGTTTTTATACCAGCATAGCGACGAAGAGCGTTTCCACATGTTGAAGTTGATTAAATTTATTAATGAACGCGGAGGTGTTGCAAAAATTCCTGCGATCGAAAAACCACCGATTAGTTTTGATTCTATGATTAAAATATTTAAATCATTATTGGAGCACGAGATCGTAGTAACAGAAAGTATTAATAATGTTGTTGATGTGTGTCTTCAGGAAAAAGATTACACCACACATAACTTTATTCAATGGTATGTATCTGAGCAATTAGAAGAAGAAGCACTGGCTCGAACAATTTTGGATAAGTTGCAATTGATTGGAAGCGATAAAGGAGGGTTGTACTTATTTGATCGCGATATGGAAAATTCCGTAATAGGTGCAGATACTGTCAAAGACCAGGGGCAGTAATTAACATGCGTACAACTACTACATACTTTTATTTATGTTTTTTGATCTTGAGTGTTGTTGGAAACATCAACGCTCAAGACCATATTCAGTTTAAAAACTACACTATTAATGATGGTCTTTCACAAAGTGTAGTATCCAGCATTATTCAAGATGATTTGGGCGCGCTATGGCTGGGAACACAAGATGGTATTAATCGTTTTAACGGAAAAAACTTTGAAGTATTTTCGGCAGATAAAGGATATGAAATATCCAATGAATACATACATGTTTCCACTGCAGATCAGCAAGGGAATCTATGGTTTGGAACCTACAATGGATTAACAAAGTATAATCCAAAAACAGTTGAGTTTACTGCATACAAAAGCAACAGAAGAGAGCGGTTGGAAATTCATGCAATTGCTGAAGACAATAATGGAGATCTATGGTTAGGAACTGGTTTTGGGAAGATCTACTATTTTGACACAGAAAAGGAGACATTTAAGCTTGTTGATGAATCGTCTTTTGATTCGCGTATTGTAGATATTGAAATCAAGGAAGATCAGCTTATCGTCGTTAGTGAATTTGAAGGTGTATTGATCGCCAGTCGGGATTTTAAAGAGAAACGTACGTATAAACCTCAGGTGAATGACCCAGAAGACTTTGTAATCAACGGGCTCATAGATCATCCTTCGCGTTCTATTGTCGTAGCGACCAATCAAGGTGCTTTTTACTTTGACCAAAAACAACAAAAATTTCTTCCCTACACGAAAATGTTTGGTGAAATTGGTGCTTTAAATATTGTCGATGCACTCTACCTTAATGAACAAAAAGTCCTTATAGCTACGGAAAACAGTGGTCTTTTTCAAGTAACTAGTCACCAATCGGATAGTTTAAGTGTACTCAATTATACGGCGGATTTCTTCCAGAAAGGTTCACTGATATCAAATAAAATCAGCGGACTATATCGCGACAATCAAGGGATCATCTGGATTGCCTCACAGCGGGGACTGAGCAGTTTTGATCCGGATCACCTCGGATTTAGAGGGGTTGGTTTTTCAGGAAACTTAGATAAAGGCCTGCCTTCACAAAATATTTGGGGATTTAGTGAAGATCGTACAGGTCAATTTTTATTTGTTGCCGCTGATCATGGAATCAGTATGTATGATCGAAATACACGCAATTACTATCACTACATGCGAGAAGCTCGGAACAATGAAGATCATACTACACTCTGTTTGTATGTCCTGAGCTCAAATAAATTACTGGTCGGATCTGTTGATGGTTTATTTGAATTGACCATTGATCAAGACAACTTCGCTTCTTATGAATTTAAAAAAATTGCACACAGTATTGATAATCAGCGAGGGTTTGATAAAACGTATACTATTGTGCCTTATGAAGACTCTACTTATCTCGTAGGTACGCGAGCCGGTGTTGCTGTTTTAGATTATACAAGCAAAACGTTTCAGTACATATATAATCAACCGAATGCACCACAATCTATTGGCCCTGGTCCGTGTCGACTAATTTTTTCAACCAAAGCGGGGAATTATTATGTAGCGCCGAGTTCAGGAGGTCTTTATCAGTTTAAACGAAAGGACGATGCAATCAGTGTAAATCGTCCCAAGGCATTTGATGTATTGCATAATGCGACGAATGACTATTTTACTAGCTTTTGCCAGTTAAAAGATCATGAGTTCTGGCTGGGGACCCTGGGAGACGGGTTATTTTTCTTTAATACGAAGACGCAATCTGTTAAAAACTACGATAAGTCTGAAGGTCTGCCCAACAATGTTATTTATGGTGTGGAATGGACAGCAGCTGACCCCAATCATTTATGGTTGTCTACAAACCGCGGAGTAGTAGCAATGAACTTAAAAACAAAACAGTTCAATAACTTTACGGAAAAAGATGGTCTTATGAGTAACGAGCTCAATCTGGGAGCGAGTTATGTTTCAAAAAAAGGGGACGTTTATTTTGGTGGCATTCAAGGTTATAATTACATACCTCCGCAAGATGCGTTTGATAAGAAAGCTGATTTGCGTGTGTTTTTCTCTGGAATAGAGGTAGAAAACAAAAAAGTTTTTCCCGGAAAAGGAGCAATACTTTCATCAAGTATTGCTTATACGGATAAGATTGTACTGCCCTATAACCAGCGTAGCCTCAAGCTTAATTTTTTTGCCAATGATTTGAGTAACCCTGACCGTATCGAATATAAATACATTATGCGAGGGGATGATGAGGTGGAAGAAATTTTAGGTTCCTCCAACGAACTGCGATTTGCGAGTATTGCTCCTGGTAATTATAAACTTTCTGTCTATGCCAGAACAGCCAACGGCGAATGGAATAGTACTCCCGCTGAATTAACAATATCAGTAGAAAAACCCTTTTGGTTGCATTGGTGGTTCATCATACTCATGCTCTTATTGTTTGTTCTAATTGTCATATTTCTAGTACGTAAAAGCATTGACAAAGAAAGAAGGTTGCAAGTCCGGCTGGAAATGAAAATAGCTGAACGGACACGAGAACTGAGAAGGAAAACAGATAAAATTGAACAACAGAAGACCCGTCTGGAAGAACAAACACAAGAGCTCGAACAAGAAAAGGAAAAGTCGGAACGGTTACTCAATAATATTTTACCGAAAGAAACGGCAAGTCAACTGAAGAAAGATGGGCGATCGGCCGCCAGGGATTTTAGCATGGTTTCCATTATGTTTACTGATTTTGTGGGCTTCACGAACATATCAGAAAACATGAAGGCCAAAGATCTGGTTACGATTTTGGATAAACATTTCCGAAAGTTTGATGAAATCATTGAAAAAAATGATTTGGAAAAAATCAAAACGATAGGTGATGCATACATGTGCGCGGGAGGTGTCCCTATAAGAAATAAGACCAATCCGATTAACACGGTGTTGGCCGCTGTTCAAATTAAACAGTATATGTTGGATCAAAAAGAAATAATGATTCAAAATGGCGAACAGTATTGGACGTTACGTATTGGAATCAATACAGGGGCTGTTTCTGCAGGAGTTATTGGAACAAAGCGATATGCTTACGATGTTTGGGGTAGTACTGTAAATCGTGCTCAGCGCATGGAGCAGATGTGCGAGCCGGAAAAAATAGCAATCACTGCTGAGACTTTTGAACATATTGAACCTTATTTCGAGTGTAAAAAAATAGGAAAAGTGCTCAGCAAAAGTGGTTTAAAAATCATGATGTATGAAGTCATGAATATAAAACCTGAGCTTTCAAAGGATGATAAGGGAATAGAACCTAACGATGCTTTTCACAAGTTAGTCAACCTTCATCATTACAGTACAATTAATTACTATAAAGCTGAACGCTATATTTTAAACAAATTGCAAGAAGAATTAAGTCCAAAGCTACACTATCACTCTTATGATCATTCAAAAGATGTAACGCGTCAGGCTGAACGCATTGCGATAGGAGAAGGTATTACAGATGAGGACTTGTTTTTATTGAAATCTGCTGCTTCCTACCACGACGCTGGTTTTGTAGAACAGTATGATAAAAATGAACCTATAGGTGCCCGAATGGCGGCGGAAATATTACCGAGTTTTGGTTATACAAAAGCGCATATTGAACGTATCAAGGAGTTGATTTATGTGACTCAAATCCCTCATCAACCTAAAAATAAATTAGAGGAAATTATCTGTGATGCAGACCTTGACTACCTTGGTCGCGATGATTTTCACGAAATAGCAGATCGCCTCAGAAGGGAGTTGCGTGAGCATGGAAAAATTGACAGCGACCGGCAATGGGACGAAATACAGGTGAGCTTTTTAAAGCAGCATCGCTATTTTACAAGAACGTCTATTCAAACGCGTAAACCAAAAAAAATGCAAAACTTGACAGAGATTGAACTGCGCCTGAAGAAAGATAATTACAAAGATTAGCAGCAACGAGAAAGAGATGCCTAATAAAGAACCGAAAGACAAGAGCTACTTCTTTCTTAAGTGTGATTCATGGGTTTCAACCTATTCTTTAACAGCAAATTTTAAAAAAGGCTCTAATTGCAAGAAAATAAAAAAAGCTGCTTCTAAAGAAACAGCTTAACAGTCATAAAGACGTTATATTTCATCTCGAATCATTACTGGAAAAGTACACTACTTCCGTAAGGTGTTTCAATAGGGTTAACAATGAGAGTTGGTATCTGAGCATCGTTAGTGATCATGTATTGTTCATAATTTGAACCGAATGCACCTAAATAATTGCTTTTATTCTGATTCATAATTGCGATCAAGTCAGCATCTTTATTAATGGCCAGTTTTACAACTTCCTTATCAAATCCTCCTGAAGGAGCCAACGTTGCTGACATTTCAATATCGCGTTCAGAGAAAAACTTTTTGGCAAACTTAACGTTAGCTTGCACCTTGTGCTTTAGAAACTCGTCGGATTCGTCTGGAGTGATAACGTGTACGCGGGATTTAAAATATTTTGCCATCGACGCTACAATCGCTAACTTTTGTTTCGTTTCTTTATTGAGGTCTAGCGGAACGACAATATCATCATATCCATTTTCCCCCACTTCTTTTTGTTGGACAATAATAAAAGGAACGGAAGAATGAGTAACAACCTTTAAAGCGTGAGAACCAGCAATATGCTGCCAACCTGAAGCACCGTGCGTGCCCATAAAAATAAGCTCTGCATGATGTTCAGCGGCAAAATCACCAATATCTTCGAATATGTTACCAACCCGAATTTTCGGTGTTAACTGAACTCCACCCGTATCTTTATCATTGATGACGTTTTTCAGCTTTTTTTCAGCATCTTTAATGGCTTTTTCGCGGGCTACGACATGCAGTACATAAATTTCTGCTCCAACGACCTTAGCAGTTGCTATGGCATGATTTAGTGCACAATTCGCAACCTCAGAAAAATCGTGCGGAACAATAAAACTCTTGTCAGACATAATTAGTTTTGGTTTTTATAGTCAAGCCGCAAAAGTAAACATTTGTTTAGTTGCAGCCACATTTTTTTAGCAATTTAATATTAGTAATTATTTTTTTAAAATAAGCATAAAGCGCTAACTATTCGTGAACTATACGAAATAGACTGGAAAGGAAAAGTACTGTAACGAACGTTGATATTTAAATATTGCTCTGTTCACAGACCGCAATACTCTTTTGTATGCTCATGGTTGATCGATGAGTTTTGTTTTTTCTTGCACGATAATTAGAATTGACAGAAACAAAAGAGTTTAAGGTGTTATTGAGGGTGTATTGAGGAGAACAAAAAAACCCCAGCTGATGCAGCCGGGGTAGCTTAGTGCAAACAGCAGAAAAGATTAATCTTTATCGTATTTTTTCTTTAATTTTCTCACTTTCTTATTAATCTTTTCGAGATCATCGTCCAGATCTTCGTGCTTATCGGTAATTTTTTCTTGTTTTTTGCGTGCTTTATCTGCATCAATTCTGCCCTTTTCAATTTTTTTATCGAGCTTCTTTTGCTTTTTATTTAATTTCTTTCGTTTCTTCTCGACTTTTGCTTGCTTTTTGTTCCACTTCTTTAGCTTTCTCTGATACTTTTCCTCACGCTTTTTGGCTTTTTCAGCCTTTTTCTTTGCCTTTTCTGCAGCTTTACGTTTTTTCTTTGCTGCTTTCGCTGCTTTCTTTTCAGCCTTCTTCTTTTCTTTCGCTGCTTTCTTAGCCTCTTTTTCTTTTTTCGCTTTTTCTTTGGCTGCTTTTTTTCGCGCTTTTGCTTCTTTTTTTGCTTTCTTTTCAGCTTTTTTGGCATCTTTTTTGGCTTGTTTTTCAGCCTTTTTAGCAGCTTTTTCTGCTTCTTCCTGAGCACGCTCTTTTTCTAATTGCTCAAGCTTTTTTTCGCGTTCTTTAGCTGCCTGCTCACGTTCTTTTTTGAGCGCTTCGGGATCTTTTCTTTCTTTGTCTAACTTTTCATTCTTTTTGGCAATTTTTTCCTTTTCTTGCTCAATTTTTTTAGTCTCTGACATCACCTGCTCTGCCTCTTTCTTTTCTTCCTTTACATCGTCGCGGTACGCTTCAGCTTTTTCTTGATTCTTTTCGGTCTTTTTAATGGCTTTTTCTTCCTGGTCTTCGAACTTTTCTACTTTCTGGTCCGCTTTTTTATTAATCTTTTTGATACCAGTTTTAACATCAGTAGTTATTGTTCCTGATCCTTTTACCATAGAAAACTCATAAGAACTACCATCCTTAACAATTAAACCAACTAACAGCTGTGTTTTGTACCCTTTGCTCA
Organism: uncultured Fluviicola sp.; assembly: GCA_964346075.1. Classification (GTDB taxonomy): domain Bacteria; phylum Bacteroidota; class Bacteroidia; order Flavobacteriales_D; family Crocinitomicaceae; genus Brumimicrobium. The sequence continues at coordinate 32,265 of CAYFTH010000002.1, forward strand.
TTACTCTGAGTGTAAGTGGGTTTTGATTATAGTCGTTGAGCGTTAGTTCTGCTTCTCCATTTTTGTCTGAAGTCCCTTGAGTAACCGTTTTTCCGTCTTTTATCAAAGAAACCATAACATCTGCTAAAGGCTTTCCAAGATAATTAACATTAACCACCATCGAAACATTTTCTGCAGGCAAAAGAGCAGTGGACCTAAGCTCAGGAGCGCTATTTAAACGAAAAGTTGGCAGAAGTAAGAGGGAAAAAATACTTATTCCCAGAACGGAAGTAAAAAGGTGTTTCAACTGTTGCATAATTTTAAAATCAATTAATTTTTGAAGCAATTTACAAAAATCTCTCCATAAATGGAGGCTATGAAAACATAAAGTGCAATTTATCGAAAGTTTTATGATGAAAAGACATTATTAATTATCTTTATCGTATGCTTTTTCGTGACGTTATAGGACATGCTGAATTAAAAAAACGATTAGTGAATGAAGTGCGGGAAGATCGCATAGCACATGCACAATTGTTCCTGGGTAAACTTGGGTTTGGGGGGCTTCCCTTAACACTTGCGTTTGTACAGTTTGTGATGTGTCAGAATAAAAAAGAAAATGACAGTTGCGGAGCGTGCGCCTCATGTAAAAAAGTGTCACAAATGCAACACCCGGATGTGCATTTTTCTTTTCCCACCGTTCAACCGTTATCAAAGACATCAGATGGTCAATTTTCGGAATGGAGGAAAATGCTGCTGAACAATCCCTATGCAGATCTTCACCAATGGGTGCAAGTTTCTGATCCAAGTGGTAGAAAACCGATAATTTCAAAGTACCAAAGCGAAGCCATTGTTAAAAAACTATCACTCAAATCCTATGAGGGTGGTTATAAAGTGAGTATTATATGGATGGCCGACGAAATGAACGTCGTTTGTGCCAATAAATTATTGAAGATAATCGAAGAACCTCCGAAAGATACACTTTTTATATTGATTGCTGATTCTCCTGAAAATGTGATGCCCACGATCTTGAGTCGAACACAACTCGTAAAGATCAAACAGGTCGAGAACAATTCAATTGTTAAAGGCCTTGAGAATAAAACAAACGTCGAAAGCGATGCTTTGAAAAGCATTGTATCGCGGGCCGAAGGAGATGTGGCAAAGGTCTACGAATTAATAGCTCAGGAAGGAGGAAACAATCAATACCGCGAGGACTTTATTGAATTGATGCGGGCATGTTATAAAAAACAAGTTTTCGAGATGTTTGAATGGGCAGAAAAAATGGCGAAAAACGGGAGGGAAGAGCAAAAAACGTTTTTACAATACGCCCTTTATATGATTCGTCAGAGCCTTATGAAAAATTACACCGATGAGCAGCTGTTGCGAACATCACCGGAAGAGAAAGCCTTTTTGCAAAAGTTTGCACGCTTTATAACGGGTAATAACGTGATGGATTTTCATCAGTTACTGAATGATGCGCATTACAGTGTGGAGCGCAACGCTCATGCCAAACTACTGTTTACGAATGTGACTTTTGAAGTGATGCGTTATATCCATCGTGCTTAATATCTGAAATGTTTTTATAAACCAGATAGAAAGGAATCAAACGTACGACTGAAGCCATTCAACAGCTTTCTTTTTAGTGGAAAAAAAGGCTGTAGGTCGAACAGGTTTGGAAAAAAGACGGTACGCACGAGCCGCCAATCGCTGAGGAAAACTTTCTACAACAAAAGCATCTGCGATGATTAGCGTACTGCGTTCATCGCTTGCAACGTATTGAGAAACTTCTTTAGAAGGCGTAAGAAAAGGGTCTTCTAGAGTGTATAAAACGGGGTATTTCCTATTACCAGCAAGAGTTGTTCTTGCCGCGACAATTGCTTTTGAGTGTTCTATGGAAAAAACGCCTTTAACTTTGACGTGAATATGCATGATTCCGTTCGTACAGATATTGATCTCTGCTGCATCTACTTCCGTTGACTCTATTGTTACTAAATCACTCAAACCTCATCGTTTTTATGTGCAAGCAGATTGATTGAAAGCTGAAAAAATGACAAAAGTCATCCACGAAGATGGAAGAGGTCAGTTGATATTTGAGTCAATCCACCTATTTTCGTGGCAAATATAAGAAATAGAACGTTATGAGCACAACAAACACAGAATCAAGTTTTTGGAATTCCTTTTTTAAGGAAGGTATGGAACATAATCGCTATGCTATCATTAGTGCAGTACTGCTTATTGTTGGTTGTCTCGGTGGATTGACAGTGGGCTATGGAGCCATTCACAGCACCTTTCAACTAATTGCAATCGTGGTCCCTACAATGGCTACACTATCACTTTTACTCGCTGTAGCTCCGTTGAAATACGTTATGAATCTTGCCGCGATAACAGTTATTGTTGATGTCATTATTTTGATAATTAACTTTTTCGGATCATAATTCTGTTGGAGTCAGTCTACCTAGGTCAATTTTAAAAACATGTTTATTGAACGCTGAAAACCGTTGAATTAATTGTATTTTTGGTAAAGCTTTTTAAACGGGTAGGATGTCTGTTTACAACAAAAAGAGCCAAAAGTTATGTACAAGGCCCTGATCATTGCTGTTTTAAGTGTGTGCTCACTCAATGGGTTTACACAGCGGAATAATCGTTCTCTTAAGGAAAACAAAGAAGGTTCTTTTTTTATTAGTGGAGGTTATAACAGGTCTGTTTATTCTTCTACCGATGTCGTTTTACGCGGCAGTGATCACGCACTCACACTGGAAGGTGTAGCACTCGTGGATAATCCAAAAGCGGTTAAGTTGTTAAATTTTTTTGGTAGTGATGCTCCTCAGTTTTCTTTTCAAGGAGGGTACTTCGTGGCCGATAAATGGGCAGTGATTGCAGATTTTCACCGATACAATACTTTTTTTACTAATGATCAAAAGGTGGGAATTTCTGGAAACGTAGCTCCTGGAGCCCATCCTGACTTCTCGGGAAATATCAATAACTCATCCATGTTGATAAATCGCGACCAAATTCACCTGTTTCAACAAAACGGGATGCACCTCATCACAATAGGTGTGCAACGTATGGATCAACTGGTTAAAACACGGGATAAAAATTTTAGTATTTATTCAGTAATGGAAGGTAAGCTAGGACCTGTTTTAACTGAAGTGGATTACTCTTTTGGGAACAGGCAATACGAAGGCGTAACCTCGCTCACTGGGTGGAGCGCAACAGTTGCGGCAGGAATACGATTTAATTTTTTTCAACGGATTTATTTACTTACTCGTTTTTCCGGGGGTCACACAGCACAGAATGACATACGTTTAACGAATAACGGGAAATATACGGCTGAACAAAAACCTTTTTACTTTGCAGCAGAATTGAGCGCAGGCATCAATTTTTCAATATCGTCTGGGTCGAAGTGCAATACTTGTCCGGACTGGTAAAGGTACATTTACTCAATGATAACCCCTGGCTTTTCTAGCAGTGGTATTTTCGTAAAATAGTCTTCCTTAATTGCTTCTGATAAAAAGACAAACTTCTTATCAAACATTTTATTACCGATCCAAAAGCTCACCCAGTATTCATTATTCAACCCAAACAAGTCTTCCATAATAGGTTCTATTTTTTGGACAGTCTTACCGGGAATATCTCCCAGGGACTTGCGTAGCGTTGAAGTTTCCACCTTTTGTTGTGTTTTCTTCGCTGTTGCAAAGCCTCTGGAAACAACCAAGACTTTTTCTAACACCTCTGATCGTTGATTGATCAGATAAACATTATAAATAGAGTGATTATCCTCGCCCATTTCCTTGACGACTGCAACAGATACGTCATTTACTTTCGGTATTTGAATATCTTTTTTCATTGGTTCTTATTCCTCTTTTTTTGGCGATCGAAATGTATGTAAAAAGATCTAAAGGATGGTTTTCTTTATACGCATTTTTTGATGAAGCAGGTTCATCTGGAGGTAGAAAAAACTTATCTTTTCTTTCATGCCCCGTGCGCACGACTACCATGTTGAGTTTAGGAATAATAATAATGTACTGTCCAAGAATTCCTCGCGCATAAACAGCAGGAGTGTCAGGATCATTCAGGCACCAGAAATGCAATCCATATTCTGAAGAGGAATCATGGTGTGGTTTCTTCAATTCATTTAATGTAGAGGGTTGTATGATAGTATCATTTTTCCAGATACCATCTTGAAGTATGAGCTGACCAACTTTGGCAAAGTCGCGCGAAGTGGCGTAAAAACAACAAAATGATTTTTCCATTCCGTTTTTTTTATCCAGGCTCCACTTAAAGCCGTTTTCCGTTCCAATTTTTTTCCAGATGTTTTGAGCTATAAAATGAGTCGGGTTTTGTTGTGTAGCTGATTTTAGGATAAACCCCAGTAGTTGCGTGTTACCACTCGCATAATCAAATGTATCGGTCTCATGAGGTTCAAAAGATTGACGCATCATAAGGGATTTTAGGTTACTGCCATAATACGCAGCGGCGTTGTCTGAAAATGGATTACCACCGCTTTCTGACCATTTTAAACCGCTAGACATTCCTAGCAAATCACGAATGGTAATACCTTTACTGTTTTCGAGCGCAAATGGCAAATAGTTATCAATCGGAGCATCGAAGCTTGAAATATAACCTTGATCAATTGCAATACCTACTCCTAAACCAATAAAACTCTTTGCTGCTGAAAAAGTATTACTTTTTGTTTTGCGGTCATGGGTGTCAAAATATTTTTCCAGTATAATAGAATCGTTGCGAACGAGAAGAAAAGAAGTTGTTCTAATGCTGTCTAAACGATTAATTTCACTTGTTGAAAGTAAACCTATGGGTTGCTGAACACTCCATTTTTCAGGCGAATCAGATGGTTTGGCATTTCGAGTGGGAAATGTAAGAGAATCATAGATCGACGGCCCCGTTTTACCTACCAAATAAGTTGAAGCAATACCTTTATAAAGGTAAGTTTTTCCTGAAAAAACGATCAGTAAATTTGCAATGACGAGCACAATCAAAATCCCTAAAAGGAACCTTTTAAACCGTTTCTTGCTGTTATTCTGCGTTTTTGATTTCGACATTGAAAAGCGCTGAGATGTGATTTTTTAATTTTTTCTTGACGACACCCATAGCTACTGGGTGTCCCAATTCTTTTTCAAGGGAAGTTACGCTTTTGTCTTCAATTCCACAAGGAACAATGTAATTAAAATAATTGAGATCTGTATTGAGATTAAATCCAATACCGTGCATTGTTACCCAGCGCGATGACTTGACCCCCATCGCACAGATTTTTCGGGCATTCGTCGAGTCACCATCAATCCATACCCCCGTCAAGCCGTCAACCCGTCCAGCTTTTATACCAAACTCATCCAACGTCAGGATAACAGCTTCTTCCAATAAACGCATGTATTTATGGATATCGGTAAAAAAATAAGACTCGAGGTCAAAAATGGGGTACGCGACGAGCTGACCCGGACCGTGGTAGGTGATGTCTCCACCTCGATTGATCTTGTAGTACGTAGCGTTAACTTCTTTCAACCGATCATCAGTAAGTAATAAATGCTGTTGTTTACCACTTTTTCCGAGCGTATAAACGTGTGGATGTTCGCAAAATAATAAGTGATTTGTGGTTGGTTGATCGGTTTGATCTTTTCGTTGTAGTATTTTGAGGTCAATATTGCGTTTAAATAGTTTTTCCTGGTAATCCCAGGCTTCTTTATAATCAACGGTTCCAAGATCTTCAAACAATGCGACAGCTGACATAAATTAAGCTTTACTTAATGACGATTTTAAATAATCGATTACGCGAATCTCAACGGGATCTACGTTTTTGAGCTCTGCTAAGTAAATGGATGCCCAATCAATGAGATGTATGAAGAAGAATGATTCTTCAATCGGGTTCTTTCCTTTACCATTAACAATAAATAAGTGCTCTGTTTTTTCTTTAATAATTTCTTTACTTAATTGAAACCGAAGCTGATTTCTCTCCGATAAAAACTGAGATTCAAAGAACACGGGTGCCATATTCGGCAATCCTCCTCCCCATCCAACGAGTTCGTTATGATTCATTTCTGGAATGACATGGTGCCAACACAATTGTTTTGCATTTTCGTTGAATTGTTGTCGGGCACGAATGACAACTGATTCTAACGCTGTACTTCCGTAAAGAATACATTGTTTTTTAAAAATGTGTTCAGCCAGTTTACGCGCCTCCTTTTTGATGGTGATGAGTTCATCATTCAGTAAATGACGACAACTACTTATGGATTTTAATGCATTATCAGGAATAACTCCAGCTGAAGCGAGTATTTGAACAAGTTGAACAACTGAAAAAGCTAACATACTGCGCGGTGGGTTTCCCCCAGGAACACGTATAAAATCGTATTTGTTTTCCTGACAAAACTTATGGAGCATTCCTCCAGAACCAACCCCAACAACCGTAGCCCCTGAGTCATGTGCCTGGTGAATAGCATTCAATGTTTCCTCTGTATTGCCCGAATAAGAAGAACCTATGACCAGCGTATGAGTATTGACAAAGCCAGGTATTGAATAACTCTGTACCAGTGTAATGGGGATGTTTGCCGTATCTTTAAACCACTGAGAAACCATTTTTCCTCCTATTCCTGAACCCCCCATTCCGCAAATAACGACATGGTCAAAGCGGGTTCCATCGAGGGATTCCAGCACCGCCGTTTGAGCAATTTCCATGGCGTCGGCAATCTGTTTAGGAAATTGGGCAATTAATTTATCCATGTCGATTTTTATATTTTCTGCTTAAAAAGGAACGAAACATCACTTTTCGAAACTGCTTGTAAAATAAATGAAAAATATGGGAACTGGATGTATGAAACCCTGTTTTTCTCTGGTAGTAAAAAAAGTGAAGTAAAAACCGCAGTTTTTTCCATTCGACTGCTCACAATCTTGAGGTAATACAGGGAAGAATTGAGAGTGTATCAAAGAGACCGCTATTTTTTTCTTTTGAAGTATGCACTGTTCAGCTTATAAAAAAGGCCGATATTGACGTATTCAGGGTACAGCTCATTTTCAGTCTCAGAAAATTTAATTATTCCTGAATATTCACTCGAAACACGAATACCAAAATGATGCCCCCTTCCTTCTTCATTGATTGCTGTAAAAGATACTTCCGTAATAAACCCAAGCCTAAGATAATTGAACCAGCTGAATGTACCCGGGGAATCTATATTGTCGGGGTGATCCAGTTTTTGATAGTACGGGCTGGAGGCATACATTCCTATATTGTACTCGATTGCCCGAAACAAATTGTTCTTGACTGTACGAAAACGAAGGGGGTGACGAAAGCCAAACTGAACGGGAATCATGAGGTAGTTCGTTGATAGTCTCAATTCGTTGTTGTTTTGGTCGTGCAAATCAGCACTGCGCGTGGTAAAGTTAAGCCCTGTTTTTATAGACTTGATACTGGAAGCGTTTTCGTTATTTAGCAACCAACCAACATTTACAGTAAAATCAATAGAGGGACGGAAGTTGTTCTTCTTAAAATGAAAATCACCGCTGGAGGTGTTAAATTCGGTATTATTGGTGTTGATGCGCGTAGCATTTAGCGACAAGCTGTTTTCATAAAACAGGTCAAAATTATTCAGCGGATCGGTAAGGGTATCTTGAGATGTAACACTGAAGCACAAAAAAACAACGACAATGAGCAAGGTTAGCAACGGGTTTCTTGAAATTCTCATACGATAAAAAAGTGTTTAGGGTGAATATAACCTACTAAAAGTAAGAAAAATTTAGTAGACCCTATTGCTGTTGGTTGGATTTTATCTATTGATTGCGACCTTGTCCTAAAGCTGAGCCCACAATTATGTTGTATATTTTAATAATTTTGTAAGATTCTGTAAACAAACAACGAACAATTTTCACTTCGGTGGAAGTTGAAAGATTACGCGATGCAATGGCAGCAGAGGAGCATAAAATATTATTGATTGAGGACGAGGAGAGTCTAAGTAATGTAGTGGCTATGAACCTGGAGCTTGAAGGTTTTGAGGTGACCACAGTTACGAATGGGCGTGAGGCCATTGAGCAAAAAGAAAAGGTCAGTCAGTACGATCTGGTAATTTTAGACGTGATGTTGCCAGAAGTTAGCGGGTGGGATATTTGTACAACTTATAAAAATAGCGCCAATACACCAATTTTGTTTATTTCGGCAAAAGGGTCTTCTTCCGACAGAATTAAAGGGTTGAAACTGGGTGCGGATGATTACCTCTCCAAACCATTTGATTTAGAAGAGTTGTTGTTGCGCGTAAAAGTTCTTATTCTCCGCACAAACGAAAAGGATCACGCGAATGTCAATAAAGTTTCCATTGGAGATTTAGTGGTGAATACTAAAACTTTCGAAGTCTTTAAAGATGAGGAGAAAATTACGGATTTAGCAAAGCGGGAAGTGGAGCTACTGAGTTTATTTGTGCAACACGAGGGGGAAGTTGTTTCACGAAATTTTATACTCGATGAGCTATGGGGAAAAGATCATTTTCCTACAACGCGAACCATCGACAATTACATTCTTTCTTTTCGTAAGCTGTTTGAAGAAGATGCCAAGAATCCGCGATTCTTTCACAGCGTAAGAGGTGTAGGATATAAATTTATAAATAAAGGATAAATGTCTCAAAAGCAAATAAAATGAGTAGAGCAAAACAATTACGCTACGATAGAGCTTATTTGCGAATGGCGTCGAGCTGGGCAGAACTATCGCATTGCAAACGCAAGCAGGTTGGTGCATTAATAGTAAAAGACGATATGATTATTTCGGATGGATATAATGGTACTCCATCTGGGTTCGATAACTGTTGTGAAAATGAAGAAGGTGAAACGCATTGGTATGTGTTACATGCCGAAGCAAATGCAATACTTAAAGTGGCGAAATCTACAAACAATGCGCGCGGAGCAACGTTATATCTAACGCTATCACCATGCAAGGATTGCAGTAAGCTCATTCTTCAGGCAGGTATAAAACGTGTCGTTTATGTCTTTCAATACAAGGATAGTTCAGGCGTCGACTTTTTGAGCGCCGCGGGAGTGGAAATAGAGCAGATAAAGGAGATTAAAAATGAGAAATAAAACAATTTATCCCATCATTGGGGCGATATTGATTATTATAGGAGTAGTAATGGGAGTCGGACTTTCACGCAATGAAGTCATATCCAATAACAGCGAAAGCGGGCATTTTGAACGAAAACTGGCCGATATTCTTGAAACGGTTGAAAAGAAATATGTGGATTCTGTAAATACGGAAAAGCTATTTGAAGAAACAATTGCGGACTTGCTCCACAGTCTGGATCCTCATTCTAATTATATTAGCGCAAAAGATGCTTCGCGATTTACGGAATCAATTGAAGGAAAGTTTGGTGGTGTAGGTGTTCGTTTTGCTATCATGGATGACACGTTAAATGTAACACATGTTATCGATGGTGCCCCGGCGAGTCAGGCAGGTATTCAAAAATTTGATCAAATTATAGCTGTAAACGACTCTACTATTGCAAATATTGGATTAACGAATAAACGTGTTCAGGAACTCCTGAAAGGTCCGGAAAGCACAGATGTAAGTGTGACAATTCTACGAAAAAAAGACACCCTGCAAAAATCAATTACGCGGGGAAGCGTTCCAATCGAATCAATATCTGCTGCTTACATGATGAATGGCAACATCGGATATATTCGACTCAATCAGTTTAGTATGACATCCGTAAGCGAATTTTATCAGGCTGCGCTCGAACTAAGAAGTAAAGGCATGAAAAACCTCATCTTTGATTTGCGTTATAATGGCGGAGGAGTAATGGGTAGTGCTATCGGAATTGCCGATGCTATGCTTGCCAAGGGAAAACCAATTGTGTCCACTAAGGGACGAACCACCCCCGAAGAAACATTTTATTCAGAAAACGAACCCTTTCTGGGAGATGTTGCATTAGCCGTGCTGATTAATGAAAGTTCTGCCTCCGCGAGTGAGATTGTAGCAGGAGCGATTCAAGATAATGATAGAGGAACAATTATCGGAAGACGATCCTTTGGTAAAGGACTTGTGCAACAAGATACAGATCTCAAAGATGGCAGTAAATTAAGATTGACTGTTTCGCGTTACTACACTCCGACAGGACGTTGTATTCAAAAACCTTATACAGATGATTACGAAGCCTATATGATGGATGAGGTCAACCGTTATGAACGCGGGGAAATGTACAGTGTGGACAGTGCTGCGCTCAATGATTCTCTAAAATACATAACGCCTGAAGGTAAAGTCGTTTATGGAGGTGGAGGGATTATGCCCGATATTTTTGTGCCGCTCGATACAACAGGCAGTTCTTCTTATTTTAGAAGATTGCGGTATTCAGGAGCTTTTACAGATTTTAGTTATGAGTACATGCGATTTAATGATATCGGTGATTTTAACGACTTGTCCTCCTTTGATCAATCCTTTGATATTAATCAACAAATCTTAGACGTATTTCTGGATTACGCTGATGAGGAAAAAAGCATTCGATTTATAGAAGAAGACTTCAAGCATTCGAAGCAGCGCATAAAAACACAGCTTAAAGCGGAGTTTGCTCGACAAATATGGTTGGAAGAAGGAGCATTCTTTATATTAAACCAAAAAGACAACGAAATTCAACGCGCTAAAAAGGTGCTTACGACGAGTAATTAAAACGGGTTATGAAACACGTTGCTGCTTAAAGTTTGAAGAAATTTTAGCGCTTTACTATTTTATGATGATGACGCTCTCCGTTCAGCACCACGGAAACAATATAGACACCGTTATCAACTTCAGCTTGCTGTTCGTTTTCCCCATTCCATTTTAAGGAAGTTGTACCAGTGAATTTTTTTCCTCGTGCCAAGTCACTGACTTTGCGACCACTCAGGTCGTAAACCGTTGCTGAAAGCGTATTTTCATTTACTGACCCTTTTACATCAACGGTCACTTGATGAGTCATCGGGTTAGGATATACCGTTAGGTTAGGGTCTATTGGGTTTACCAGCATTTCTTCCACTGAAAGCGAAGTCATTTCTTCAATGTTGTAATTTTCATCACCTTGTTCATAAGGAAGGTGATGGAAATAAACGAGAAACATCTCATCGGTCGTATTTAACCCGGGGTAAACAGTAATAGCGGGGTTATTCGGATTGTGATCATTCGCTGCGGTATTGTTGAAAGCACCATCGGCGTGAAGACTGCTTCCCGATGGAACTTTCACCATATTTTTAAACATATAAAAGTCCTGCCATTCGAAGTCCCAATGAGGGATATCAATCATACGTATGGTATCATTCGTAGGGGTCAATCCATAGGTTCGGATGCGATCACCGAGGAGGTGCATATGTGGAAAAATGCTGAGGATAGAAGCATCGTAAAACACATCGTTAAAAGACGCATTAACTTCTGTAACCTCTTCAGGAGGTAAAACAAAGTTCCAGTTCTGTAATATGGGATCGGCGTTGATTTCCCGAACGTTGTTTGAAGGTTCGTCATAAAAATGAAAAATAACTTTGGTGCTGTCCTTCATTCCATTACTCCCTGCTGGATAATGCATGGCAAAAACAATATTAGAGTTTGCGGGAATATTCATCCCCAGTTTTAAGTCAGAACTGTTAGGAAGCACGAGCGGAGAGGCTCCAGGTGTAAATCCGCCTACCAACTTTGCATCAGCAGGGCCGGCACAATCACCTCCTACTGTATCCGTTTGGTAAGTGGCGTTTTCATCAATATAAACAAGAGCGTGGTGAACAATCGGAGCATTTCCAGGAACAACCTCCATTGCTTTTATTTTACGATCTTGTAAAAGTCCGGTTGGCAGGGCAAAACAAACATAGTCGTCGTTATTGGTTGCTTTGGAAGTGTAGGTAGGCATCTGTATTTCAAGGTCACCCGAGCCGAGTGCAGGACCGGCATTAAAAACGGGTGGGGCGGGCGTGTTTGCTGGATCACCTTCAGGCATTCCGTTGCTCAACCAGTTTAAGATTAGCGTTTTTTCATTGTTGGGAAGAGCCCGCGAGTGCGCAAAAGATTTATACGATTCATTTGGAGGCCAGGGAGGCATGCGGTCTTGAGCAATAGCATCGTAAATAATAGCCGCATTGGATGTGACATCTTGATAATCCATTAAGTCAAAAGGGCCGATTCCGTTCGGATTATGACAATTGGTGCAATTTTCAAAGACGATCTCAGCGACGTCATCTGAAAAAGTTTGAGCAAAGGACGTGCAGAAAAAAATAAAAGAAACAAATGCAGATAAATATTTCATAATTAGTGTTTAGTAAAAGTGAAATTACGGATTAAAATCAGTTTATCAAAATACGGAACCCAAACGATAAGGTTGCTTATTGACAATATTCGCAGTAAAGAGCTTCTACATTGTGTTGGATCGTGATGTTTTCATCTAACATTTCTGACATAATTTGCCCCATACTTTCATGGAACAGCTCCATCAAAGAATCTGTGTCGGAAGTGAGGTTGTTGCTTAGATAGAAAGGCCCTTCTTTTAAATTGACCATAGAAATAATACCAACTTTATCAGGGTAATACCCAAAGTGATCTTGAAACATCAAATTGTAGAGAAGTAGTTGAAATACATATTTTTTCTCTTTGATGTTTTTAATTAACCTTTCGCAGTCATCCAATTCTTTTGTTCGCGGAAAAGATTCAACGCGAACATCTTTTTCATTACAGGTTCCTGATTTATAATCAATAATACGCTGCTCACCATTGAAATGATCGATGCGATCGATAATACCGACCAACTTTACGGCCTGAGTCTTGGTGCCAGTCGTATATTCCAATGTAGTTGTGAGGCGAATCTCTAAACCATCAATAGTGAGGTCATTTTCTGATGCTTTCAGTAATTCGCATTCATGTTCTAAAAATCGCTGCACTAAATGTTCGGCAACCTCTAAGCTCAAATAGTTTTTACCGTCGAGTACGGCTTTTTTATTATATGAAAAGTGGGCTTCAAAGAAACGCTGCAAGACAGGTTTAAATTGGGAAATCATTTTTTGAACATCCGAATGAACGATGGTTTTTCCCGCACTGGTACCGACAATTTCACCCTGTTTATTTTTCGTCATTCGCGCAAAGGGTGTATAAACACTTTCTAAAGTGTCGTGAATAAAACTACCGAAAGAACTCGCCTCTATTTCTTCTTCCACTTCGCCTTCTTCCCCAAACCCAAGCAGGTATTTATAATAAAAGTCAAGCGAGCAGTTAAGGTGTGTTTTGATGGCAGATGCAGATGTCCCTTTCTCTAAGTAAGTGCGAATGCGTTGGAGCAGTTCAGGACTTTTTTGAATGATCAGGGGATCGCTTTGTTCTTCTTCATTTGTGAGTGTATAATCTTCGCGCGCGAGGTCTATGTTCGGGTTGATACGAGCCAGCTCCAACTCAACTTGTTGTATATAGCGTGATGGTTCATCTACCCCCATATTGCCTTCTGCAGTGGAGTAGGTAATCCAAACGCGTTCAGCAGCGTGTAACAAACGGTAAAAATGGTGAGCAAACAAACCTTGTTTCTCTCGAGGAGTGGGCAGACCGTGATATTGGCGTAGATCCATGGGTACAAAAGTTTGTATTGCATTGGTGGGAGGCATACTTCCGTCATTAAGCCCTACGATAATCACGTTTTTAAAATCGAGTAAACGCGTTTCTAATACGCCCATAACCTGCAGACCTTCAAGTGGGTTCCCGTAGTAAGCAATGGATGCGTTTATCCAATGTTGATTGAACAATTTTTTAAATGTACCTAAGTTTAAGGAGGGTTGAAATTCTTCAAAAATATTATCCAACTGTCGTAAAGCACTGTCGAAATGAAAAAGAATAGCTTTTTCAATTGTATCTTTTTCGGGATCAATCCGATCAAAAATTAGTCGATTTATGGAACGAATAATAGCAAGAATAGTGGTAGAATTTTCGAGGTTCCATTTTTCGAAGAATTGGATCGCAATTTTATCGAGCAGCGGACTCAAGTTTAGTTTTTTGAGTGAAATAAACAACCAGTTGTTTTCAAGAATCCGGCGTTCAATTTTCTGAAAGGTATCCAAGTCAGCTGAACTACTTATAGCGACGATAAATGGATGTTTGATAAAGCGAATAAAATCCTTGTGATAGACCGCCTGAGTTTGAAAGTGACCATGATGTTCCTGAACAGAAAAGAGCAAATCAACCCAAGAACGAATAGCTGTGTTTTTTAAAGGTAAACCGAGTGTAATATTTGTTTTTTCAACAGAGGCAGGAATATTTTTGATCACGGGAACGACCATAGACTCATCCGCCAAGACGAGGAGTGTTTCTGAAAGCTCATTGCTGGAAATTGTTTGGTGAAGCAATGTAGCGCTGACCTGAGCTTGACCAGTTCGCTGAGCACAATTGATGATTTTAATAGCTTTCGCGTCTGTTGCCAATCGATCTTTAGTAAAGGGGAGTGATTGCGTATTTAAATGCTTCATTAGATCGCGGAGAAATAAGCCAGCCTCATGATCTTTATTATTTAAATAGTATTCGTCGGCATCAATAAAAATGTCAGCCCGTCCCATTTTACTCAACTGCTTCATGATTGATTTTTCCGCAGGGGAAAGTGCGTTGAAACCAGCAAAAATAAAATGGCGCTGCTTATCTTCTTCAAATACACGATCAATATGGTGCGCTAATGATTTGTAAGTTTGCCCCATATAACACTCTCCGTCTTGACGTAACCGTTCATTAAACACCTGGTAATATTCGGGGAGTAAATCCCAAAAACGCATAAACCGTTTTTGGCCTTCGGTGAGTTCTTCTTCAGTATTAAAACTCCAGTTTTCAATTTCCTTGATATCAGCTAAATTTTTAAAGAGATCTTTGCTGTCAATAAGGTAGCGATCCATTTCATCGAAGTCACTCAGTAATGTTTTTCCCCAATTCAAAAACTCATCAAGCGATTGCGTTTCTTCTTTATCTACCGTTAAATGCACATCATATAATTTAAAAAGAGCTCGGGTTGGATCAATTACGGGTAATGGAGAAAGATCTTGAACCCAGCGATTCATCGTGACTATCTCAGGTGAAAAGATGGGTTTTTCATAAATATTGAAAAGCGCTCGCTGCAGATATTTTTTGGCCCGCTGCGAAGGGAGAATGATCGTTAAGTGTTCAAGTGACAACTCCTTTTCATAAATATACTCAGCAATACGGTCAATAAAATAGCTCATGGGGAATTTCGAATTTGAGGGAAAAATAAGAAAATTTTCTCCTACATTTGTCCCACGTTCTTAATAGATCGATGTACTTATAGAGAAAGGTGGAGGGACAGGCCCTGCGAAACCTTGGCAACCTTTCAAGCTTTGTGCTGATTTCGGTGCCAAATCCTTTCCGATAAAAAACGGAAATGATAAGTGGTGTATTCAACTTTTTTGTCTAAAGGTTTGTTTCTTCATTAACTTCTTTATAAAAATATCGGGCTGCGGACTTCGATATAATCCTGCCGCTTCACTTCGTTTCGGTCAGGATCACTCAGCCCGCTTCCCTAACAATTGCAAAAAGAATTGAAAGTTGAAATGTAAAGAGAGGGAATCGAGTGATTTAAGCGAAACGTAGTGAAGCTAAAATCGTATCGAGATTCCCGGTAGAAAAAGAAACAAATGAAAAAAGATATAAGACAACTCATTAAAAAAAGAATTCTCGTCCTCGACGGAGCAATGGGAACAATGATTCAGCGTCATGACCTTGGGGAAGAAGACTTTCGTAAAGGCTGGTTTGAAAATCACGATCAATCGCTTAAGGGGAATAACGATTTACTTTCATTGACACGACCGGATATTATTAAAGATATCCATCGTGAGTATTTTGAAGCAGGCGCAGATATTGCAGAAACCAATACCTTTTCGGGAACAACGATTGCTCAAGCTGATTATGGTTTGGAAGATGCTGTTTATGATATAAATTATCAGTCTGCAAAAATAGCCAAAGAAGTAGCGGATGAATTCACGGAAAAAGAACCAAACAAACCTCGATATGTTGCTGGATCTATAGGCCCTACAAACCGAACGGCTTCCATTTCACCAGACGTGAATGATCCTGGTTATCGCGCGATTACTTTTGACGAGCTGGTAGAAGCTTATTCATTACAGGTTAAAGCTTTAATCGAAGGAGGTGTAGACCTTCTTTTGGTTGAAACGGTCTTTGATACGCTGAATGCAAAAGCAGCATTGTATGCAATTGATGTCGTACAGGAAGAACTTGGAACGGATTTGCCCATCATGGTTTCGGGAACGATTACAGATGCTTCAGGTCGAACATTAACAGGACAAACCACAGAATCATTTTTGATTTCTATCGCTCACATGCCGTTATTTAGTGTGGGATTAAATTGTGCGCTGGGCGCAAAAGAGTTACGCCCATATTTAAAGATAATGGATGAAAAAGCGCCATTTTTCGTTTCTGCCCATCCGAATGCAGGGTTGCCAAATGAGTTTGGCGAATATGATGAGACACCAGATATGATGGGAAAACAAATTGAAGAGTTTTTGCAAGAAGGATTAGTAAATATCATTGGCGGCTGTTGTGGAACAACTCCAGAGCACATTCAGGTGATTGCTGATATGGCGAAGAAATATGAAGTTAGGAGTTTTCATAATGAAAAAGAGAATGAGAATGAAGAATGAATACCCCCCATTAAAATTATCTGGTCTTGAACCATTAATTGTCACGCCCGAATCTAACTTCATCAATGTGGGTGAACGAACCAATGTTACGGGGTCCAAAAAATTCTTGCGACTGATCAAAGAAGACAACTACGAAGAAGCACTGGAAGTTGCTTTGGATCAAGTGCAGGGCGGAGCTCAAATCATTGATGTCAACATGGATGAAGGGATGATTGATGGAGCTGAAGCAATGGTGAAGTTTTTAAACTTGATTGCATCAGAGCCGGATATTGCCCGCGTACCTGTCATGGTTGATTCTTCCAAATGGGAAATTATCGAGGCTGGATTGAAATGTGTTCAAGGTAAAGGGGTGGTCAACTCTATTTCGCTCAAAGAAGGAGAGGATCAGTTTATTGAACACGCTAAAAAAGTGAAGCGTTACGGTGCAGCGGTTATTGTCATGGCTTTTGATGAAGACGGTCAGGCAGATAGCTATGAGCGCAGAATTGAAATTTGTAAGCGCTCTTATGACATTCTGGTAGATGTGGTGAAATTTCCACCGCAGGATATCATTTTTGATCCGAATATTTTCCCTGTAGGTACCGGCATGGAAGAGCATCGCAATAATGCGGTTGATTTTTTCCGTGCTACCAAGTGGATTAGGGAAAACCTTCCCGGTGCACATGTCTCTGGTGGGGTGTCGAACGTATCGTTCTCTTTTCGTGGAAACAATGCCGTTCGCGAGGCCATGCACTCCTCTTTTTTATATCACGCGATACAGCAAGGGATGGACATGGGTATTGTAAATCCAACGATGCTCGAAGTCTATGATGATATCGACAAAGAGTTATTGACATACGTAGAGGATGTACTCCTCAACCGAAGAGAAGACGCTACAGAACGACTCCTGGAGTTCGCGGAAAACTTCAAAGGTGAAGGAAAAAAACGCGTAGTAGATCTTTCCTGGAGAGAGAATAATGTAAATGAACGGTTATCCCATGCACTCGTAAAAGGAATTGTTGAATATATTGAAGAGGATACAGAAGAGGCCCGACAGGCGCACGAACGACCGATACAAGTAATCGAAGGTCCACTTATGGATGGAATGAATGTCGTTGGCGACTTGTTTGGAAGTGGTAAAATGTTCTTACCTCAAGTTGTGAAGTCGGCACGCGTGATGAAAAAGGCTGTGGCCTACCTTTTACCTTATATCGAAGCGGATAAACGAGAAGGAGATAAACCCAACGGAAAAGTGCTCATGGCAACTGTCAAAGGAGATGTGCACGATATAGGAAAGAATATTGTCGGTGTTGTTTTAGGGTGTAATAACTATGAAGTTATTGATATGGGTGTGATGGTTGCGCCTGAAAAAATTATTCAAACGGCTATCGATAAAGGAGTAGATGCCATTGGTTTGAGTGGTTTGATTACGCCTTCACTTGATGAAATGGTTACAGTCGCGAAAGAAATGCAGCGTGCAGATTTAAAGGTTCCGTTGTTAATTGGTGGTGCTACAACTTCTCGCGTCCATACAGCTGTTAAAATTGAAGAGCATTATAAAAATGATCAAACGGTTCATGTCCTGGATGCTTCGCGTTCTGTTACGGTAGTTGAAAAACTGTTAGGTAACTACAAGGATGATTTCGTGGATAAGATTAAATTGGATTATCAAAAATTGCGCGATCACCACGAAAAAAGCAAAGGAAGAAAAAAACTCTTGCCTTTAAAAGATGCGCAGACCAATGGAATGCCGATT
>CAYFTH010000002.1:50701-55798 GCA_964346075.1 uncultured Fluviicola sp.
GAGATTTATACGGACGACACGCGAACTGAAGTGCTGTCAGTTCAACATACGATGCGACAGCAACTCAAAAAGTCGTCGAAAGCTAACAACATTGCCCTTTCAGATTTTATTGCGCCAAAAACTACGGGGCTCAAAGACTATATAGGCGCTTTTGTTGTGACGACGGGTATTGGAATTGAGGAACATATAGCGCGTTTTGAGGCAGATCATGATGATTATAATTCGATTATGCTAAAGGCTTTAGCTGATCGACTGGCGGAGGCTTTTGCAGAACGTATGCATGAACGAGTAAGAAAAGAATTTTGGGGGTATTCGTCTGACGAGAAACTTGAGAACGACGCCTTAATCAAAGAAAAATACCAGGGAATTCGTCCAGCGCCAGGTTATCCTGCTTGTCCTGATCATACAGAAAAACCTGATTTATTCCGCATTTTGGATGCGACTGAAATCACGGGCGTTGAATTGACGGAAAGCATGGCAATGACGCCTACAGCAAGTGTCAGTGGTTGGTATTTTGCGCATCCGGAGAGTAAATACTTTGGTGTAGGAAAGATCGCAAAAGATCAAGTTGAAGATTTGGCGAAACGGAAGAATATGCCTTTTGACGAGATGGAGAAGTGGCTCGGACCGAATTTGGGGTATTGATGAATGGTTTTCACACTGCATTTCAAATTAACTTGTCACCTGAAAAACTCAAAAAAACACCCATATTGCAATCTACATATTACAAAAATATACAAATATTGTTTTTTATACATATCAAAAAATGTATATTTGTGTAAAATGAACATGCCATGAATGAGTTGATAGATAATCATACGAGACAAATTGAAGAGTTAGACTGTCGTTTTGATCGCATTACCGACATTGATTGGAATGACCGATTAATAGGTATTACAGGAGCTCGTGGCGTGGGGAAAACCACTTATTTATTGAATCATATCAAGAATAAACTGTCTAAAGAAGCAAAAGCAATTTATGTTAGTTTGGATGATATTTACTTTTCTTCGCATTCACTTGTAGAGTTTGCAGGAGATTGGTTAAAACGTGGAGGAACACATCTTTTCTTAGATGAAATTCACAAATATCCAAACTGGTCGCAAGAGTTAAAAAACATCTACGATCGTTATAAAAAGCTTCATGTTGTTTTTACGGGGTCGTCTCTCTTACATATATACTCAGGGAAAGCAGACCTGAGCAGAAGGGCGGTGGTTTATACAATGAACGGGCTTTCATTTCGGGAGTTTGTACAAATCGAAACAGGGAAAACTTTTGCAACTTATACATTAAATGAAATCATCGAAAATCATGAAAAAATAACAAAGGAGATTGTAAACGAGATTCGTCCATTAGCATTTTTTGAAGACTACTTAGAATACGGCTATTATCCATTTTATTTGGAAAGCAAGACTTCCTATCATCGAAAATTAATGAATACCATTAACCTCATGCTGGAAGTAGACTTACCGTATTTAAGACATGTTGAGGTGAAATACATTCACAAACTTAAAAAACTGATCAACTTTATTGCTAACGCAGTACCGTTTCAACCCAATGTATCAAAACTAGCGGGAGATATTGAAGTGGCAAGAAACACCGTGATGCTTTACTTGAATTATTTAGAAGACTCAAAAATTATAAATCTCTTGCACAGTAAGAGCTCTTCAGATGCCCATTTAGCAAAGCCTGAAAAAGTATATTTGCACCATCCGAATATTGCCTATGCCATTAATAAAAAGCACTGTGAGACAGGAACAATTCGGGAGAGTTTTTTTTACAACCAGGTGAATAACAAATATGATGTCAAAAGTAGTCCTGTGAGTGATTTTCTTGTGGAAGAAAAATACACGTTTGAAGTTGGAGGAAAAAACAAGAGTAAGAAGCAACTTAAAAACACTAAAAATAGCTTTGTGGCTGCTGATAATCTCGAATATGGGAATGACACCACCGTTCCATTATGGCTGTTTGGGTTTTTGTATTGAACAAAACAACCCGAAAGTAGCCGCACAGAAGAGCGGGTTGCCGCGGCTTACTTTCCGTATAGTGAACCCAGTAGTTCATCTTCGAAACGAACGCCTCCGTTTATTTTTTTCTTGTTCAACTTTTTGTGTTCGACCATACCCCATAAAATTAATTCCTTAATTAATGATGCGTCTTTGGCGTCGTGATCTGGAATGTACTTTTCAATAATCGTTTGAATCGGAGCGATTTGATCTAATTTGTCGCTGTAGTCTTTGTTTTTTAAATCCTCTTCGAGTGTAAAATCCGGGTGTTCCATAAACCAACGAATAACCTCATCAAACTCTTGTTCCTCATCTTCTTTTTTCAGTTTTTTGAGTTGCTTGAACGTTTGATTGAAGATTGATTTAATCGCTTCCCCCAATAAATTTCGTGCTACGACTTCCGCGCCGAGTTGTTCGCCTTCATAAACCAGCTCCACCTTTCCTGTGATTGCAGGGAGGATACCTTCAAAATCGGACATACGCACGGTTGTTTCTTGTTCTCCAGCAATAATTCTACGCAATTCAGCCCGGCTGATCAGGTTTTCGTACATCGTAATTCCCATCCGCGCCGACACACCGCTATTAGCATCCACGTATGGAGACTCGCGCGCTTCGAAACCAATTTGTTCAATTAATGTCTTTGCAATTTCGGGTACGTGAACAGTAGCGCTTTTCGCTTGACCACCAATTTCTTGAGCCGTTATTTTTTTGGCTGTAGCGATATCTTTTGGATAGTGTGTCAATATTTGTGACCCAATTCGGTCTTTGAGCGGTGTTACAATACTTCCTCGGTTGGTGTAATCTTCTGGATTAGCAGTAAAAACAAAGTTGACATCCAGGGGAAGTCGAATATTAAATCCTCGTATTTGAACATCGCCTTCCTGAAGGATATTAAAAAGAGCCACTTGTATACGCGCTTGCAAATCAGGCAATTCGTTGATGACAAAAATACATCGGTTGGCTCGCGGAATCATACCATAATGAATAACCCGCTCGTCGGCATAACTCAGTTTTTGAGCGGCTGCTTTTATCGGGTCAATATCGCCAATCAGGTCTGCTACAGAAACATCCGGCGTGGCCAGTTTCTCGTAAAACCGATCGGAACGATGTAACCATTCAATGGGCATTTGATCACCTTTTTCTGCTTTTATTCGCTTTCCATAACCAGAAATAGGACAGTAAGGGTCATCGTGTACATCAGAGCCTGCGATATAAGGAATATATTCATCCAGCAACTCGACCATGGAACGGGCAATCCTTGTTTTTGCCTGGCCGCGCAATCCGAGTAAATTAATATTGTGCTTTGATAACAGGGCTGTCTTTAACTGCGGAATCACGGTGTCATCGTAACCGATAATGGCTTCAAAAATGGGTTCGTTATGAGCGATTTTTTCCAATAAGTTATCCCGGAGTTCCTCTTTAATGGAACGGGACTGGTACCCTTCCGACTTTAATTCTTCAAATGTTTTAATCTTCGTATAATCCATCTTAGCGTATGTTTTTCTTTTTATTCTTTTCGTAATCTTCAAATATCATCTGACCCAATCCTTTCAGTCCTGTGTAAAAAGCTTTGCCCTGGTTCGCCGCTGTAAATTCCTCTACGAATTCTTGAAGGTAAGGGTCTTGAGCAATCATAAAGGTGGTGATTGGAATGCCTAATTTTCGAGCTTCCCTGGCCTTGTCCATGCACTTATTCGTGATGAAAGGATCCAGCCCCATACTGTTTTTATAATATTCACCATTCGGGAGGTGCAAACAACTGGGCTTTCCATCCGTAATCATAAAAATTTGTCGGTTCGACTGTTTTTTGCGCTTGAGAATGCCCAGCGCAAGATTGAGTCCCGCGACTGTATTGGTATGATAAGGGCCTACTTGTAAGTAAGGAAGATCTTTTACTTTAATTGGCCAGGCGTCGTTACCATAGACAATAATATCAATGTGATCTTTTGGGTAGCGCGTTTTAATGAGTTCCGTAAGCGCCATGGCTACCTTTTTTGCAGGTGTAATGCGATCTTCTCCGTAAAGAATCATACTGTGACTAATGTCAATCATCAGCACTGTACTCATTTGACTGTTGTGATGGGTGTCGTGAACGGTTAAATCTTTTTCAGTTAGTCTGAAATCATCAATACCATTGTTAACATAAGCATTTTTGATGCTTTCTGTGAGGGCAATTTGATTGATATCATCTCCGTAATGGTAGTTTTTAAACTCACCTGTTTTGTCCGTGCCTAGCCCTGACTGCTTTGTTTTGTGGTTACCCTTTCCTGATTTGCGAAGCGCTCCGAAAATTTGATCAAGCGATTTCTGACGGATGGTTTGTTCAGTCTTTGCAGTGATGGCAAATCCTTTTTCTGGTGCGTCGTCGTCCTTTATAAAACCACGTTTCTTTAGATCTTCAATAAAATCATCCATGGTGTAATCCGCAGTGAAAAGATGATACTCCTGGTCGAGTTGTTCCATCCAATTGAGCGTTTCGTCGACATCACCAGAAGTAAAGACGATGAGTTCTTGAAAAATTTCGAATAGCCGTTCGAAAAGGCTTTGATCTTCCGCTTCATAAGGGGTAAACTGAAAACCTGAAAGGCTTTGTTTTATTTCGTCTGTTGTTTTCTTTTTGCTCATAATTTAGAACATCCGCTTTGATCTGATGTTTTAAAAACACTTCGAATTGAAATTAGTTTGTAAAATCATGAAGAAAAAGAAAGTTGCTATCATTGGTGCCGGGTTGTCTGGACTGATTGCTGCGAAAAAACTCTCTAAGGAGATGTTTGATATTACGATTTACGAAAAGGAGGCGGTGCCGGGGGGAAGAATGCGCACTTCTATCATCGATGGATGGGAACTCGACCACGGTTTTCAGGTGTTGTTAACGGGTTATCCTTATTTGAAAAAACACCTTGAAGATGTGTCGATGGACCTTGTTCAATTAGATGCTGGAGCGACTGTTTTCTTCCAGAACAAACAATTCTCTATCGGTGATCCTGCAAGAAATATTAGACTTTTACTACCTACTATTTTTTCACCCGCGGGAGCGTTAAAAGATAAATGGCTGATTTTTAAATTACAGCGAATGCTAAAAAAGAAATCGATA
>CAYFTH010000003.1:0-20747 GCA_964346075.1 uncultured Fluviicola sp.
AATTGTTGAAGGGAATATTGAATTCAATTTCGGTATTGCACATTAATTAATTAATTTTAAATCTCTAAAGTTCAACTAATGCGACAATTCGCTTTCCTTACATTTATATTTCTCATTCCATTTTCATGGGCTCAACCAACTATTACTGCAGACGATCTTTTTGCAGTAGACGATACCGCCCGTGTTTCAGAAACAATGGACCCTAATATTGACATATCTACCACAGGACCAAATTCCGTATGGGATTTCTCCTATTTAGTAGCCAACAGCCAACGCTTAGAGAAGGCCTTCCCTATTTCTGACGGTGGATTCATTCTTAATTTACAGTTCGGTCCTACGGCACCTCCTCCTTATGTATCAGACTATTTTCGACCGTTTGACGGTATTCCTTTTGAAGATTTTGGTAGCTTTTTACCTGTCAACATCGAAAACGTGAATCGCATCGTAAAAAAAGAAGACGACTCTTTATTCTATACGGGTCTGAGTATTACAGCAGATGGCCAGCAACTTGGTTTTCGAAGTGATACCATCGAAACTGGATACCATTTCCCCCTTGAGTATGGAGATACTTACACAAGTCGCGGATATACTTATGCAGACTTTGATCCGTTGTTTACAGGAATATTTATTCAATACCGCCAGCGTTACACTTCTGTTGACGGACATGGTACACTCGTAACACCTTATGGTAACTTTACGGCACTGCGTGCACATCATCGCATTGATGAACAGGACTCCCTTTACGTTGAAATTCAAGGTTTCGGAAATTGGATACCCATCGAACGAACCACTCATCAATATGAATGGTGGGTCAATGATGAGAAAAGACCCGTATGTAAAATCGAGACGGAAGAAGTTAATGGAAGTGAAAATATTACAGCGATCACCTATCGCGACGAATACCTTGGTTTGGATGCTAGTTTAGCATCTGACAAACTTGTACAATCTTCACTTTATCCCAATCCAGCCCGAGATGTATTTACAGTGCGAAGCAACAGTACGATCGAATCGATTCGCATTTTTGGATTGGACGGTCGCCAACATCAACAAATCACTTTTACAAATGGCGCGACAAAACAAACGCTGAATACATCAGCACTCCCTGCTGGGATGTACAAAGTGCAGTTAAAAACATCAAAGGGCGCTACTTTTTTAAAGCTACTTATCAAATAAATACGTAAATTTGTTCAAAGGCAAATCAGTTTGTCGCTGGTGGTCTTTGAGACCACGAGAGGAAAGTCTGGGCAGTAAAGAGCACCGTACTTCCTAACGGGAAGGGTTCATCCTAGATGAATACAGCAAGTGCCACAGAAAACAAGTAGCCCTGATCTTACAATCAGGGTCATAGTGAAAAGGTGAGGTAAGAGCTCACCGTTCCTTGTCGTGAGGCAGGAAGCAGGGTAAACCTTACGGACTGAAAGATCATGTAAACCAGGGCATTCCTTCGTCGGAATATAGAGCTGCTCGCTCAACCTGGAGGGTAGATCGATGGATTCCGATTGTGAAGTCGGAACTAGATAAATGACAAACATTCGCCTCTGGCGATTACAGAACCCGGCTTATGATTTGCCTTTTTTTTTAAAGAACTGAAATTAATGATATGGATTTTTTACCTGAACGATTAGAGGAATATGTTAATGATCATACTTCGCCTGAAAACGAAGTACTCTCTGAATTGAATCGACAAACACATCTCAAGGTCTTACAACCAAGAATGCTATCTGGACATCTCCAGGGAAGAGCTTTGAGTATGATGAGTAAGATGGTGCAACCTCAACGGATACTAGAAATTGGCACATACACGGGGTATGCCGCACTGTGTTTAGCAGAAGGACTGAGGGATAATGGAGAATTGATTACTATCGATGTTAACTATGAACTCGAGGATATGGTGAGAAGCTATCTGGATAAAGCAGGATATTCAGATAAAATCAATTTAAAAATAGGAGATGCGCTCGATATTATACCGCAATTAGATAGGTCATTTGATATGGTATTTATCGATGCTGATAAAACCAATTACTCAAATTATTACGACTTGTTGATTGATCACTTGCCTCAAGGCGCTATTATCATAGCTGACAACGTGCTATGGTCAGGAAAAGTTATCGAAAAGGTCAAACAAAATGACGACGACACCAAGGCTCTTAAAGCTTTTAATAATAAAATACAGAGTGATCATCGTGTAGAAAATGTTCTTTTTCCCGTACGCGACGGACTCATGGTCATTCGAAAAAAATAAACAATATGCGTGTAGATTTAAGATCTGATACAGTGACAAAACCCACTCCTGAAATGAAGGAGTTTATGATGAACGCACCAGTAGGTGACGACGTTTTTGAGGAGGATCCAACTATTAACGAATTAGAAACTTATTCAGCACACTTATTTGGGAAAGAAGCAGCCTTGTATTGTCCTTCCGGTACGCAAACCAACCAAATAGCAATAAATGTACATTGTACTCCCGGCGATGAGTTGATTTGTTCAAAAGAAGCACATATTTACAAATATGAAGGAGGTGGCATTGCCAAAAATAGTGGAACTTCCATCAAGTTGCTGGATGGCGACCGCGGACGTATTCAGGTTCAATCCGTAAAAAACGCAATCAATGATCCTGAAAATATTCACTACCCGCTCACTTCTCTTGTGTGCCTGGAAGACACAATGAATCGCGGTGGTGGTGCCATTTACGACAGCAATGAAATTCAATCAATCGCTGCGCTTTGTAATGAGAAAGATCTTCCGCTGCACCTGGATGGAGCACGCGTTTTTAATGCGCTGATCGAAAATGGGGTGGATTATAAGACTTATGGCAGTTATTTTGATTCCATTTCAATTTGCTTATCCAAAGGACTTGGAGCTCCCGTAGGTTCTGTACTCATCGGATCTGAATCGTTTATTAAACAAGCGCGTAGAGTCAGAAAAGTTCTCGGTGGTGGAATGCGCCAAGCCGGTATTATAGCAGCTGGTGGACTTTTTGCTTTGAAAAATAATATTGAGCGACTGAAGATTGATCATCAACATGCACAAATGCTTGCCAAAACGCTCGATGAGCAGTCCTGGATTGAGCATGTAACAGATGTACACACAAATATCGTCGTTGCACAAGTGAGCAGCGAAAAGAGTGTAGAACAAGTCGTTGATAGTCTGGCTCGTGAAGATATTTATGCTATGCCTTTTGGAGCCGATACCATCCGTATGGTAACACACCTTGATAATACCCCAGCGCAAATCAATTATGCACAAGAAATCATCGAGAAAATATAATTGCATTTTTCGGGTTCTCATCATTGCACTGATTGCGCTAAGTACGGCACAATGCGACAATGGTGGTGAAACAACTGAAGTCATTGAAATGGATGATGTAATTCCAGAAGCCTCACGAAACTATGATTACAACGATACGACACCCGAGGAAAAAACAGAAGAAGATCCTTTTTTAAAGAATCTTCGTGTTGCGATGCAAGGAGAGGTAGAAGTCCTGAGTGACGAAAAACCGACGATGAATGGTACCTGGAAATACATACCCGATCGACTCCAAACAGATTCTAGCTTTTCCCGATATTTTGCTGTGGACAGTGCTAGAATGCATTTTAAAATGTGGCAGTTTGAGGATAGTCTCCGATCAATTAATGCCCTTTATAACTGGCTGGATTGCTTTGGGGCTAACTGCAGTGGTATTTCAGTAGGAGATGTTGTCAACGTCTCACCCCATAGTTTTCTTCTACTGCAAGATAACCTACATATCTATATTATTCAGAGTCCAATAATGATCAATGAGCACCAATGGATTGAATTTATTGAGCATGATAAAAAGAATACCTCCTGGAACTATATACTTTTTCAATCCCCAGGAGGTAAAATTCAATGGAAAGAACAACCCGATTAAAACGATTCTATTTCTTCCTCGGTTTCCTCAACTTCTTTTTCACAAGATTTTAATGCCTCTTGATACTTTTTATCCCCATCTTCAGATCGCTGATTATAATCTGCAGGTGTCTTAAAATTCTCCACAGTCGTTTTTACATAACAATCGCAGTCATAACTACCTGCTGTGATACAATCATTCTTAACTTTTTGTTTCTTTTCATCAGTCCAGCCGCCGCCACACGAAGACATCAACAGAACTGTTCCAATAGTAAAGAAGCTAACTAATCTTTTCATAATGATATTATTTGTAAATTTGGAATAAGATTTGTTTAAAAGTAATCAATAATCAGTAAATTCAAAATTATGAAAATCAAATTAATACTATCCATGGCATTTTTATTTGGTCTGATATGGACAACAAATGCTCAGGATATCAAAGCTCACGGAGTTGAATTCCCAGCGAAAATGAAAATTAACGATCAAGTCGTCAAATATAACGGAGCGGGCTTGCGCGAAAAATATTTCTTCGATCTCTATGTTTCTGCTCTATATTTACCTGAAAAGTCAGGCGATGCACAGAAGGTTGTAGACATGGATAAAGAATCTTGTATCCGCATCAAACTTGTGTCAGATAAGGTAACGCGCGATAAATTTGTTGAAACTGTAAAAGATGGTTTCGGTACATCTACAGAAGGAAAAGCAACAGATGCTCAAATCAAAGAATTTATGGGCTACTTTAATAAAGAATTCAAATCAGGAGACGATATTATTCTTATATACAAACCCAAAAAAGGTGTTCAAATCTACATGAATGGCAACGAATTGGGAGGTACTAGTGGTCTCGAGTTCAAAAAAGCACTTTGGGGTATATGGTTTGGAAAAGAACCAGCAGATAAAGGCTTAAAAAAAGCAATGCTAGGAAACATTTAAGCTAAAGCCGTTTATTTTAAACAATTTTGAAGGGTGGAATTCATTTCACCCTTTTTTAGTTCCAAAGAATATTTATTGTTGGTATTTCGTACATTAGCAACATACAACAATCTAAATACTATGCGTTTAGCTATTACACTACTGCTCTTGATTTCAGGAGCAGGAGCTTTTTGTCAATCTGTAGAAACAATAGTCCAGAAAGGTCATATACAACCTATTTCTATCATAGAATGGCATCCCAGTGGGGATTACTTTGTAACTGGTAGTACAGACCATTCTATTATCCTCTGGGACTATCATTCAGGTAAACAGATCAGAACTTTCAATCAACATACTGGAAAAATACTAGATCTCAAATTTTCTGCTGATGGTACTTTATTACTTTCATCATCTTTAGACAATACTGTTACGATAGTCAATTGTAGTAACGGCGAGTTAATCTTCAGACATCATTACGAAGAGCAAAACGCATACCCCATGTCTGTCGACTTTTCGCCGCAAGAAGATTATGTATTCGTTGGAGATAATCGTGACAATTTTATTCAGGTAAGTATCAAAGACAAATCTATTCTCAAGCTTAAGAAAGGTTTTTCAGATAGAATCGATGAGAATAACTGGTCGGATAACCAAACATTCGCTTTTCAAGTAGAAAGCTACATGGGAGGTAACTTAATCAACCGCATCTCTCAAGACACGACGTTTCTCGCATTCGACAAGCCGAATGATTACATCTTTAACGGTGAGTTTTTAGCTGTAAGTTCTAACAAACTGAAAGCAGCCATATTCAGAACCAAAGACGGATCGTTAATACACGAATTTGAGGCAGAGAACAAGTGTGATGGTTGTAAAATGAAAATTGCGTTCAGTAAGGATGGTGATCTATTCGCCACTTTTGCCAGAAATGAAGGGCTTAAAGTTTATAAAACTGGAAATTGGAAACGCGTCACTCATATAAATTCTATCGCTGAGGCAGATGAAATACTGTTTTCTCCTGATAATAAGTGGATTTCAATTAAAGACAATGAAGAATATACTCATGTAAACCTTTCCACGGAAAAGACATATACAACTATAGATGCAGATAACGATCAACCTAAAAGCGGGCTGCATCCTCAACGCGCCATTCAATTAGTAAGCAATGATCTCTTTGGCATCAAAGCTGTTAATATCACTAACGGAAAAGTGAAGCATACGTTTAGTGGATTGCTCAACGACAAAAAACAACAAGTAGAATCCCTGAACTACTCCTCGTGGTACAGTCAAAACATCATCAATCATCTTAAACTGCAACCCGCTGCGGCAATAAATAATGATGGAACTTTATTAGCCCTGGGAAAAGTAGATACTTCAGTGGTTATTCAAGATATGGAAAAGGGGAGTTTTCTACCTCAATTCATTCACCACTCCTCTCCTATTTTATCATTAACCTTCCACCCCAGTGAATCGCTAATTTTAACTGGAGACACAGATGGAAATATGAAATTATGGGATTTTGAAACCCGGAAATTGGTCTGGAAGTTCAGACCTCACGCCCGTTACCTTTTCTCTTCTGCCTTTAATGAAAGAGGGGACGAACTCATTACTTCGAGCTGGGATGGAGTTGTGAAACATTGGAAAACAGAGAATATAAATGTTGAAACACCTCAATTAATTGATGCTATAGACCTTAAAAACAATGCGGGCTTCGTCGTGAATTTCTCTCCTCGAGATTTATATTTAGCGATAGGTGACGTAGAAAAAAATATGCGCTTATATGAAGCGGATACAAAAGAACACTTGAATAAATTTCGTGGACACTCCAAAGCGATATCTGATTTTTGCTTTTTTGATGTTGATGGTAATCAGCGCATAGCAACGGTTTCAAGAGATGGGTGGTTAAAGATCTGGGATTTTAATACTGGAACATTATTGGATAAATTCGCTAATCATCAAAAAACGGCAATGCTGAGCATTACTCACCTGAAAGAAAAGAATTTATTGATCGCAGGAAATACCAACAGAATGATTTACGGATATAATTACATAGACCGTAAACAGGAATTGAACATCACCGCCCATTCATCTGGCGTCAATTGTGTAAAATGGAACAAGGATCAAAATGAATTAATCAGCAGAAGTACCAATGGAGAAATTCGATTCTGGAAACTTTTTCAAGATTCAATTCAATTGCAACATACTTTGCATGTTATTGATAAAGACGAATGGATCTTAATGTCACCCAATGGTTTTTTCGATGGAACAGCCAGAGCCATGCAATACATTAATTACGTTCAAGGTTTTAAGTCGTTAGAAATCGACCTCTTTTTTGATAAGTACTATACACCGAAACTGTTCGAACAATTGAATTCAAAACAACAAGAGCTTCAGGACAGAGGACTGCATCAAATGATGAAGGGTGTTCCTTCTTTTGAATTAAAAATGAAATCATTTCAGGATGAATTAATTACTGTTCGCCCCGATTCTATGTACAACCATAATTCAAAAAAATTGTATTTGACCATTGACTATTCCAACTCGTCTACTGATCCAAAATCCATAGCCATATTCAACAACAATAAACGAACAGCCACAATAGATTTTAAATCGAGCCCAGTTTTCAGAGGTCTTAAGAAAACAAAAGAAATCGAATTAGAGTTAGTACCTGGAAGTAATGAACTGCGACTTGAGCTCATCACGGAAGACAACCTTCGTTCTCCCTCGAAAAAACTTTCAGTAAAATATGATACGCTCTTGGGCAGGAGAGAATTATTCATCGTTGCTTTGGGCATCAATAAATACGAGAACCCTTCATACGATCTGAATTATGCAAAAGCTGATGCCAAATCTTTTGTAAAACAGCTTTCTAATAACGCAGATCAACTTTTCGAAGAAATCTACACTCTTTCAATGTTTGATAAACAAGTAAACAAACAGGATTTAATGCGATCTATTGCCACATTCAAAAAGAAGATAGGACCAGAAGATGTTTTCGTTTTTTACTATGCCGGGCATGGAGTAATGATACCAGAACCAAAAACAAACGCTTCCAGTTTCTTTTTGCTGATGAACGATATTACCAATATGCATGGAGCGTTTGACGATGTTTCTTCAAAAGGTTTATCTGGCAATGAGCTTTTCAATATTGCTAAAAACATACCCGCTCAAAAGCAACTATTCATCATTGATGCCTGTCAATCTGGAGGAGCATTGAAAGCTAGAAACTTTAGGGGTATGGAACGCGAAAAGGCAATCGCTCAACTAGCGCGGAGCAGCGGTACATTTTTTATTACTGCTTCACAAGAAATGGAATACGCTAACGAATCCAGTGATCTGCGACACGGAATATTTACTTATGCCTTAATCGAGATAATGAAAGCTGATAACAAAATATCGCAAGCTTTTAGTTCAGACAACATTATTAATGTCAGCGAATTAAAGGCCTACGTGGAGAGCCGGGTTCCAGAACTCTCCAGGCAATTCAAAGGAACACCTCAATATCCAACGGGGTATAGTTTTGGCAATGATTTCCCGATACTCGAAAGAAAGTGATCGATTTCAAAACGCTCTTTATTGCACAATTAATTTTAAATCGACCGTTTGATTTTTCGCTCTTACGCGCAGCATATAAAGTCCAGAAGACAGTTTATCAAGATTCAGTATTGCGCTCTTCGCATTTACATCCTGAGTTATTAATTGCTTGCCATTCATGTCAAAAACAAGTACTTGCTCAATCTGATGAACGGAAGCTACTTTTGCATGATGCGATGCTGGATTCGGGTAAACTGCTGGAATCGAAATCACCTCTTTGGATAGACTCGCCCCCGGGACCAGACGAAACCCGTCAGAACTTATAGAATCAACTAATCCCGCATTATTTTCGGAGCGCAACGAAAAATAATACCAATCACCCGCTACAAAATTAGAAGAAGATACATTTAAAACCGCTGTATCCTGAGCATTTGGAGTCCACGCTACGATGTCATCAATGTAAGGTTGTGTGCCAATGCCGAACTCATAAGTATTGACCAGGGAGTGCGTATCCACCGCTGACCAGTTGGCATGTGCTCGCAATACCTGATTATTATAAATCGTATCCTGATCAACTCCCGCTACATCGCCATCATTTAAATAAAATTGATGGGGCGGCGTCCAGTCTACGTCGATCAATGATTCATCCACCGCTGACAAATTATCCGCATTATCTTTCACGATTGACAGTATTCTACCCGCTGGTTTGAAAGGAGTAGCATTTTGAACCTGGATATCGTCCATAGGATCATCACCCACATCAACTGTAACGGATGGATAACGTGATCGATAAACAGTCATCGAGTCGATTTCGTAGTGTGCATTTCCAGAACGAAAGGAAATATAGTCACCAGTCAAAATGGGGCTACCATCTATCCACTGACCCACCAGTTCATCGTCTACATAAATCCAAACATCGCCACCAACGCGATCATAAATCAATTTAAAATCATACCACGTATTTTCTTGAAAATTAAACGCATTGCTCACGACTGGAGCTCCAAAAACATCGTTTTCAACCTTATAAAATTGTACCTGATCATCGTCCAAACGAAACCAGACGAAATAAGAATTTCCTCTGTTGGAAGAAACTGAATCATTACAAAATATATGGAGTCCGGCTCTGCGATTTGTTCCACTCCCACTCAATTTACCTTTCCAGTGGTAGATATAATGATTTGAAAGACTTTGGTTCAGTGGTGCCCATAAATTTGTATTACTGAGTGTTTCATTCGTTTGTACTAACGTATTATTGTTTGTTTCGGTCCAATTTCCTGCTACTGATTCCCATTCTGGCAATAGCGATGCGTCTTCAAAATGATCATTGAAAAAACCACGTTTTTCATTGGCTTTCCAGGAACCATCAATGCGATGTCCAACATGATAATAGGCTTTATGTATTCCCGTACCATTGGCATCATCCGTATCGTTAAAATCCTGATTAAAATCTGAAGTTTGCCAATTACTTGAAGGAGCTGTATCAACTGTAGTGATCGGATCTGTATCGTCAATAGTACATGAATAAGTTCCTTCAAAACCACTTGAAACGGTGCTGCCATCCGAGATGAATTTAAAAGTTACCTCTCCGGAACTCGTACTAAAACTGGGCGGAACAGCTGTTCCCGAGAATGGACTACCGGCAATTTGCGGTGCATTAACATCACCTCCGTCATAAATGTAAAGATAGTCAAATCCCTGCTCCACGTCAAAAGAGGAAAAGGAAACGGATAAACTTACAGCATTTTCAGGCGCAATGGTAAAAGTATAATTTTCATTGTTATAATAGTTTTTCAATGGTCCCCCACCGGCATCATAAAAAGTTCCTGAGCAAGGTTGAACGGCGCAATCAGTGAAATGCCCCTCGATTTCATTCCAAAGTTCAGTATATCCGTCGTCGTATCCCAGCGCCCATATTCCCATACCAGCCAATCCACGCTGATTAATAAAGTCCATGCGTTCTCCGAGTTCGTCTTCCTCAGAAATAAAACTCTGAACGGGAGTTCCTCCATCGTAATAATTGTAGTAAACCGATCGACTTTCCGGGTCATAATTTCGATTTGCTGAACTATAATTTCCACTCAAGTTATCTTTCGCATCATTATAAAAAACTGGCGATCCACTGCTCGTTGTAGTAGCTGGTAAATTGTGTGAAGATACATCCCACTCCCTACCGTAATAAGGTAATCCCAAAATTAATTTCGACGCCGGCACACCCTCATTGCGATAATAAGTTGTCGATTTTGATAAGGTGTAATTGTAGGAATTTTGAAAATGAAAAAGGGGATCATTTGGACCGGCATTAGCGCTTCCTGACCAATAATAATCATAGCCCATAATGCAAAACAAGTCAACATGCGGTTCTAAGGCGGCTATATCGTAAAACCCACTCCAATCTACAGCATGCATAGCGATTGAAACTTGAGAACCAGGGATCTGGTTGTGCATTTGTGTACAAAGATCAATCATAAAAGATGTATAATCAGCTGAAACACTAGAGGGCATGCTTTCAAAATCAATATTCACTCCATGTGCTCCCCTGCTCTGTACCAGATTAATCAAATTGTTAATGAGCGTCTGTCTGGAGGTATTACTGGTTAGAAAAGTAGCATGATCCGTGAACAACGTAACGCATAGATTTACACGTACACCATTGTTTAATGCATCTGTGACCGTCTGAGCTGTTGAAAAACCATGTGTAGTTAGAGCATTCCCCGTATTCGGGTCCACTTCGTACGAAAAATAAGAAAGGTCGGACAATAAATCCCAGTTGTAGTTGACTTGTAAGCCATTGCTCCAGAAAGGATGCCAACCAAAAACAATCTTTTCTAAATTGCAGTTATTTTTTTCGTGCTGCACAGCTTTGGATGGAGCATTGTGTTGCTCATAATAGTTCAAGCCATGTCCTTTGGTATTATAGTATTGTTGTTGCTCCTGATGGATAGAATGATCAGGTAATTGGGCCATCAAAGGAAGCGTAGCCAATAGCATTATAAGTAGTGTAGACGATTTCATTCTAAATATTTGATTCAAAGATAACAACGTTGAATGACACCTCCAACCCACACCAATGGATTGTATTTTTTAGCGCAACGATTAAATGAAAATAACAATAATTTGAGTAGATCCAGTCGTTCTTTGAAACTTTCAGCTCAAAACGACTTATTCCGCATTTGCTTTTTCCTTTTGGCGAATATATTTCGTGATGCGTTTCGTAAGAATTTGAAACATAAGTTTGGCGTCTTTTTCCTCTAATTTGCGTCCAAAACCTATGCTTTTACCCAAATATTCAAAGCGTAACCGCGGTGTTCCCTTTACCCACGCAGAATCTTCAAAAACTTTTTGAACAGAGGTATCTTTCATTTCGACAACAGTAAACTTCGTAATGTTTTCAATCAAATACTGTCGGGATTTCCCATATTGACCTGTAGCAGACTTAATACGCAACGCTGTTTGATCGAGTTTAATAAATTCTCTTCCTTTAAATAAATAGAGCAGGGTCCGAAGCACCCGAACAGCAAAATAGGTCCAAAATGACATAAAAATAAAAAGGGCAATTTTTTCTTGATCTGAATAGTCATAAAAAAACTGCGCTGTCACAGTTACTCCAATTAAGAGCCAAAGAATAAACCATGCCAGTACAATATTCTTTTTATATCCTATTTGTGGCGGATAAATAACAAAAGTAACACTGTCTTTATGGTCTTTAAAGCTAACGCGTTCTCCAATCCACTTCATATCATACAAAGATAGCGCATATTTTCGACGAAGCTATCCACGAAGCAAGGATATTGACTGAACTGAGTTACTTTTTAATGACTTTTTTGGTCATCACACCATTTTCCGTTTGGATTTTTACGAAATATGTACCGCGTGGTTGACGACTCAAAGAAATGTGATTAGAATCTGAACGAAGCATTTCCTGCCCCATTAAGTTGAATACAACAACACGTTGAACAGGTGATTCACTTTCGATATGAATCATTCCGCTCGTTGGATTGGGATAGAGCGCAAAACTATTTTCGGCAGGTATTTCATCAATATCCAGATAAGACTGATTGCCGTAAGTTACATCTAATACGGGAGCGAATTCGGGATCAGAAGCATCTGAAAATGTGACCAACCCTCCTGTTATCATCGGTGCCGAAATTTTAATCTGTGTGTTAAATCCAGGATGTATAAATGGAAGCAATTGTCCCGGTAAATCGAGCCGCACCCAATTACCATCAGAGTTATCTCCAAATATACAAGGTGAGCCCTGATAACTTCCGTTAACACTAAAATCCTCAGATTCCAGTGTTGCAGAAACACCAAAACTTCCGCTGACGATTTCAATCACCATACTGTCGCTGATTGGATTTATACCAACAACATTATCGCGATGAAGATAAATGCTCGCCGCTTCTGCAATGGAGTCCAGCTTATCTTTTGTTTCAAAATTCAATATCGTTTTATAAGTTATTCCATTTTGCTCACCTACCATAACATCTGAAGTTACTACTTC
Source organism: uncultured Fluviicola sp. (assembly GCA_964346075.1). GTDB lineage: Bacteria > Bacteroidota > Bacteroidia > Flavobacteriales_D > Crocinitomicaceae > Brumimicrobium. The sequence continues at coordinate 12,809 of CAYFTH010000003.1, forward strand.
ATCGGAACCTACTGTGCCGGTGCTCGAATCTTCGGCAGCGATAAAGTACGCGTCTGACATCAACGCTTTGTGATAGTATTTCTGAGTTTGATAACTAATGAAATCTTCGTAGCCCTTAATAGACAAGTGAAAGCAATCTTTTGTTATACCATAATTCCTCATGGATGGTTTAGGTGATGGATAATCCACATACCCTTCACTCAATGGAGCGGTAAAAGCAGGATAAGTTCCAAAAGGACTAACTTCAAGCGGGTCTGTTTGCCCAAAAGTATGTTGCATCATACCTGTGGCTTTGGTCACATGAACTTGTGGATCGTTGGCATAATAGGACTCCATCATATCCGTAAAATCATTAAGTACCTGGTTAATCGTTTCATTATCCGGAAACTCCATATCTTCCCAGGTTCCATAAAATGGGTGAGCAGAGGGTATAAGCTGTCCTTCAATGACTTCCTGGAAATTGGAGTAACAGTAACCGCTCCAAACAACATCAATATTAGGCCGAACTGATTTAATAAAATTAATTACAGCATCAATACTGTCGCGCACTTGCATCTGAATAGAATCTGTTTGAGCTGCCGTCATTGAAGTTTTCCAACTTCCGAGTACATCATTTCCTCCAATACTCAAATGAACAATATCAATCGAAGGACGATTATTTAACTGATCTTCTATTTCCGTTTGCTTATTCGCCTGTAAAAAATCAACTGTTTCAGCTCCATTTTCAGCAAGCGTAGTATTCGTATAAAATGTTTTATTCGAATGACCCCAGCGTTCAAAAACATCGTTAATTGTTTGGTCCACTCCCATGAAGAATGCCCAGCTGTCTCCAACTAGCATTACGCGATTTTCATCTGTCTCATCGCACTGAGCGTAAGATTGAACTGCTAGAAATAATGAAATAAATAAGGATAAAAATTGGAATAGCTTATGCGTCATAGTGTGTTATTTTATTCAAATATATTGATAACCTTGAATAAAACAAAACTTTAACGATGTACAAACCTAACTTGACAAGTATAAAAGTAGTTATTTCAACAGATTAACGTGACCTACTTCCATTTTTTGCTCGTCGTTATATTTCGTTTTGAAGCGTACCTTCCACACATACGTGCCACTCTTTACAATTTCTTCGCCAGAAGCGCCATAAGTACCTTTCCAGCCTACCTCTGAGTTATTCGATTCAAAAACAACTTCTCCCCATCGATTAAAAATCAACAGCTGATAATCATAAGGATCGAACCCTGAAGTAAATACGGGTTTAAACGTTTGGTTGAGTGCATTTCCATCCGGTGTAAATGTATTCGGAATGTAAAACAATAATTCTTCTATAAGTGGCACTTCGCGGGTAATACTGTCAGCACATCCGTTTTCTCCGAAAACTAATAACGTTACTTTATACGTATCTTCAATTGGAGGAAACCTGTGGACGGGGTCCTCAATAGTAGTCGTCATACTATTGTTGAATATCCATTCATAATGGATAGCATTAGTTGATTGGTTATAAAAACTAGCAGTAGAATTCAAGGTTGTCAGTTCTTCTGGATTAAAACTAAAATCAGCTTGAGGAACGCTTTCAACACAGATAAAGTTTTCCATCGCTACTGAATTTTTACACCCGTTGTTATTAGTCACTTTAAAATCAACATCATAGCAACCAGGCTCGTTGAACGTATGAGTAGCTGCACAATCGGTCAGCTCTGTACCATCACTGATCGTATAAACACAATCATCGGTATTGGAACTATTATTCTCAAATTGCACAGTTAAAGGTAAACAACCATTTGTTTTATCTGCCTGAATGTTAACGTCAGGATTTTGATGAACTGTCACCTCTACTTCATCAGAAGCTGCACAACCCTCCTGGGAAATACCCGATACTGTATAAGTAGCCGTCGTATTTGGTGAGAATGTGACATTGTTAGCAACTCCGTTATCCCAACTATAATTAGTAGCGCCACTAGCAGATAAGGTTACATACTCATCTTCGCAAATCGAAACATCAGTGCCGGCATCCAAACTCGGAAGCGGAAGAACGATAACCTCAATTTCATCAGTGGAAATACATCCGCCTAAATTGGCAGTTACTGTATAGATTTCGGTGCCCAGGTTTGGAGTAAATGAAACTCCGTCGGAAACACCTTGGTCCCAGGAAATATTGGCGCCATCAGGGTTCTGAGCAGTGAGCGTTAAATCCTCTCCTTCACATATTTCAATATCTTCACCAGCATTAACCGCGGCAGAATTAGGTCCCACCAATTCAATGATCGAAGTATCTAAAGATGTACAGCTCGAACAATTCGTTGAACTAATAATGAAATCGGTATATATTCCTGCTCCTAAGCCGGATATAACATAATCACCATTTACATCAGCAGTAAAAATAAATGTGCTTCCACCGTTATAACTGATCTGATAATCAGTATTCGGATTCAACCCGCCTATTAGTATGGAACCATCCATTGCCTGACAAGATGTAAGATCCGTTCCAGCTACTGTAAAGGTTGGCGTGTACGCATCAATGATGATTTTATGGGTTACCGTCGTGGTGTTATTACAGTCATCTTCGATTTCATAAACGCGCGTCAGTTCTTCTCCGACGCACACGTTGTTATCTGAAGTTTCCGAAAGGAACGTTACTGTTGGATTCGCTGCACAGTTATCTGCCTCGTCCGTCACCACCGTTGGATCAATTGCCGGTACATCTGAAGCACATTGTACCGTCGTAGTTGACGGACTGGATGCTGTTGGCGCAATGTTGTCATTGACCGTAATTATTTGATCGAGTTCTATGAAGTTGCCACAATCGTCCTCTACGCGATAAGTGCGCGTGATCTTTTCCGGGCATGTATTGTTATCCGAAACATCGCTTACGTGTGTCACTGTTGGCGTTGCTGTACAATTATCCGAAACACCCGTCACCTCAGTGATATTTGCAGCCGGAACATTACCGTCACATTGGTATGTTGTTGAATTAGGGCCATTGGCCTGAGGATTAATCGTATCCCATATCACGATTGTCTCTACAGCAGAAAATGACAATCCACATGAGTCAGTGACTTCATAATTTCTGGTGATTGTTTCGGGACAAGAGTTACCATCTGAAACTTGGGCGGTCATACTAAAAGATGTTGTATCTACATTTGACATACTTCCATTTAAAGTGCCACCATTTGTCAGAAAAACAGAAAAAGATGTAATTGAAGGCGATAAATCACCCGAACACATAACAGTATCATTTGGTGGAGAATCAATGCCCGTTATACCTCCACCCGAAGAATTAAGAGTGACAGTAGCTGTATCACTGCAATCAATGGATGAAGTAGCAATCACGTGGTAAGTACCACTGCACAATCCCGAAGCCGTACTCGAGGATTGTCCTATACTGTTAAAAACATTGTCATACCATTCATACGTATATCCACCAATAGAGCCCGACGCTACTGCAGTAGCCTCACCATCACAAACACAGGAAGCGTGTTGGTTCACATTTCCGACGACATCAATGGGAGTGATAGGCGAACAACCATTATTAAATTGCGCAATGTAATTGGCATTCAAACTATTATTCGGTGCACCAGGGGTTTGATCCTGCTGACCGCAATTGGGTTGATCTGCACACCCGATGGTCCAATTAGACGAATTCGATGGATCCCCATCATTAAAGTAATAAACAGTATTTGTTGCAGAACTGGAAGATGTCGCTCCTCCAGGAAAATAGACCATATTATTTTGATTATTGTTATCCCAACAAACAGAAAAAACTTCGCAACCCGATAAATCTACAATTCTAAAGCAGTCACCCCCATTCGCCATGACGGTATTATTCCAGTTTCCTCCTGCTGTCCATCCTGCACCTGGATAAGAACAAGCAACAGCACCAGGGGTAGTACTATTCGCCTCGAACAATGCCGATGAAGATATAGGAGCTACAATCGCACAGTTTCCGTCGTTCAGTGAAAGATCATCAGAAGGTAACTGATTATTAGGATCAGCATCATTATAAACAACAATCACGGTTCCGAGTGGCACACAAGACCAGGTGGGATCGTACGAAAAACGACATGCACCAGAGGCAACACCAGAGCTTCCGTGATACCCACTATTATCATCTATGATCCAACCCCGTATATCAATACATGGTGGCGTTGCGCTCGCACAATTATAATTAACGGTTGAATCAACCACAACAAATTCTACATACTCCATACCACCTGTTTCACCTTGAGAAACTTCGTTGATGATAAGCGTTTGTCCTAAGGAAAAGCCAGGTATAAAAAAGTAAACAGGTAAAAATAGAAGTGATCCAACTAATTTGGTCACAACTACATTCATTTTACTACAGCGAGTTAACAAATTCATTATTAAACCTCAAAAACGGTTTTGAGCACATCCAACATATCATGGTTTCATCGGCAAAAGGCGAATCAAGGATATCAAAATATGTTTTCATCAACAAATATAAATATGAATAACGGGACGTAAGTTAAGAAGGCATTAAGTCTTTGATAAAAACAATAAGGGAGGACTGCTCCTCCCTTCTAAACAACTTATTTGAGTACGTTTACATGTCCGACCTCTACTTTCCGTTCATCGTCATATTTAGTCTTAAATTCGATCTTCCAGACATAAGTTCCATCTTTTACAATCTCTTTTTCATCTGTACCATAAGTACCATCCCAGCCAACGTCAGCATTATTCGATTCAAAAATTGTTTCCCCCCATCTGTTAAAGATTAATAGTTTATAATCCTGTGGATCAAAACCTGATGTAAAAATGGGTTTAAATGTCTCATTAAACTTATCATCATCGGGTGTAAATGTGTTAGGGACAAAATACAGCAGTTGTTCCCTGTACGGTATATCAGCGTAGGTAGTATCGGTACATCCTAAATCGCTAAAAGCAATTAACTGCACCGTATAAAAATCCTCTTCCTCAGTTGAAGGATAAGTGTGTACTGGATTTTCTGCATTGCTCGAACCGCCATCACCAAACATCCAGTTGAAGGTGCTGGCATCTGACGAGGAATTATTAAATTCTATTTCAAAATTGAGGTTTGTAAGCTCATCAGGAGAATAAGTGAATTCGGCTGTCGGGAAGTTATCCAGGCAAATCATATCATTAATTGTTGAAGAATTAATGCACCCACTACCATTTTCAACTTCTAATGAGATATCGTAACAACCTACATTATTAAAGGTATGTGTGACGTTACAATCTGTATAAGTCGTACCATCGCTAAATGTGTATTTGCAATTATCGATTGTACCAGCTGTTGTATTGGTAATATTCACTGTTAATGGTACGCAGCCTCTGGTCGTGTCTGCCTCAAAATTGACAGTGGGCTTTGGGTTTACAATCACTTCAACCTGATCCGAACCTACACAACCTTCGGCAGAAGTCCCAGTTAACGTATAATTAGTTGTTGCACCAGGTGTAAAAGATACACCGTCCACAACTCCATTATCCCAGTTATAACTATTGGCTCCGCTGCCCGACAACGTAACCGTCTCTCCCTCACAAATCGTAATGTCATTTCCAGCATCAACATTTGGTAATGGATTTACTGTTACTTCCACTTGGTCGGTAGAAATACATCCTGCATCATCAGCTGTAACTGTATAAATTGTCGTTCCAACTCCAGGAGTGAAAGCGGTACCATCTGTTATTCCATTATCCCAAGATATCGCTACATTATTAGGATTTGTAGCAGTAAGGGTAACTTGTTCTCCTTCACACACTTCTTGATCTGGCCCTCCATCAACGGGAGGTGAATTTGGATCTTCTAAATCGATAACTGTTGAAGAAGATTGAAAGCATTGAGGACATGCGGTGTACGCTATTTCGAAATTTGAATAACTACCGGCAGAAAGTCCGTTGACCACATATTCACCAGCACCATCTGTGGTGATTGTTACAGTTGGCCCACCTCCGTAGCTCACATCGTAATCCGTATTCGGATCCAAACCACTAATTGTGATCGAACCATCAGCTCCGCCACAAACCGTTGGATCTGTTCCAGCTAAGGTAAAGGTTGGCGTGTATGCGTCGATGATGATTGTATGGATTACCGTCGTGGTATTATTACAGTCATCTTCGATTTCATAAACGCGCGTCAATTCTTCACCGTCACACACGTTGTTATCTGTAGTTTCCGAAATGAACGTTACAGTTGGATTCGCTGTACAGTTATCTGCTTCGTCCGTCACGACCGTTGGATCCGTTGCCGGCACATCTGAAGCGCATTGCACTGTGGTGGTTGCCGGGTTAGATGCCGTTGGTGCCTGAGTATCCTCTACTTCAAGTGTTTGATCGACTGTCGAAGTGTTACCACACTCGTCCTCGATCGTATAGGTACGGGTAATAACTATAGGACAAGTTCCCGCTGTCGTCTGCGTGTTGGTCACTATAAGATTAGCATCCGTTGTACAGTTGTCGTCAATTGTTACGCCCATGGCTTCCAGATTCGCTACAGTTGTTACAGGAGCTGTTGCATCTGCTGCCGTACAGCCCTGATCAGTAATCAGATTGAGTGTACCCGTAATTGTTGGTGCTTGTGTATCATCAACCTCCAGGGTTTGATCGACTGTTGAGGTGTTACCACATTCATCTTCCACCGTATAGGTACGCGTAATAACTAGAGGGCATGTTCCCGCTGTCGTTTCTGTGTTAGTCACTGTTAGATTGGCATCTGTTGTACAGTTATCGCCTATCGTTACACCCATGGCTTCCAAATTCGCCACGGTTGTTACAGGAGCTGTTGCATCTGCTGCCGTACAGCCCTGATCAGTAATCAGGTTGAGAGTACCCGTAATTGTTGGTGCTTGTGTGTCTTCTACCTCCAGGGTTTGATCGACTGTCGAGGTGTTACCACAATCGTCCTCGATCGTATAAGTACGGGTAATAACTATTGGACAAGTTCCCGCTGTCGTCTGCGTGTTGGTCACTGTAAGATTAGCATCTGTTGTACAGTTGTCGTCAATTGTTACACCCATGGCTTCCAGATTCGCCACGGTTGTTACAGGAGCTGTTGCATCTGCTGCCGTACAGCCCTGATCAGTAATCAGATTGAGTGTACCCGTAATTGTTGGTGCTTGTGTATCATCAACCTCCAGGGTTTGATCGACTGTCGAAGTGTTGCCACATTCATCTTCAATCGTATAGGTACGCGTTATAACAATAGGGCATGTTCCAGTTACTGTTTCTGAACTGGTTACCGTAAGGTTGGGATCTGTTGTACAGTTGTCGTCAATTGTTGTGCCCATCGCTTCCAGATTCGCTACAGTTGTTACAGGAGCTGTTGCATCTGCTGCCGTACAGCCCTGATCAGTAATCAGGTTGAGAGTACCCGTAATTGTTGGTGCTTGTGTATCATCAACCTCCAGGGTTTGATCGACTGTTGAGGTGTTACCACATTCATCTTCCACCGTATAGGTACGCGTAATAACTAGAGGGCATGTTCCCGCTGTCGTTTCTGTGTTAGTCACTGTTAGATTGGCATCTGTTGTACAGTTATCGCCTATCGTTACACCCATGGCTTCCAAATTCGCCACGGTTGTTACAGGAGCTGTTGCATCTGCTGCCGTACAGCCCTGATCAGTAATCAGGTTGAGAGTACCCGTAATTGTTGGTGCTTGTGTGTCTTCTACCTCCAGGGTTTGATCGACTGTCGAGGTGTTACCACAATCGTCCTCGATCGTATAAGTACGGGTAATAACTATTGGACAAGTTCCCGCTGTCGTCTGCGTGTTGGTCACTGTAAGATTAGCATCTGTTGTACAGTTGTCGTCAATTGTTACACCCATGGCTTCCAGATTCGCCACGGTTGTTACAGGAGCTGTTGCATCTGCTGCCGTACAGCCCTGATCAGTAATCAGGTTGAGAGTACCCGTAATTGTTGGTGCTTGTGTATCATCAACCTCCAGGGTTTGATCGACTG
>CAYFTH010000003.1:20847-55710 GCA_964346075.1 uncultured Fluviicola sp.
CAGTTGTTACAGGAGCTGTTGCATCTGCTGCCGTACAGCCCTGATCAGTAATCAGATTGAGTGTACCCGTAATTGTTGGTGCTTGTGTATCATCGACTGTAATCAATTGATCAACCTCAATAAAATTACCACAATCGTCTTCAACTCGATATGTTCGCGTAATTACTTCCGGACAAGTATTGTTGTCAGATACATCACCTTGATGCGTTACAGTAGGAAAGTTACCACAGGGATCCGCCGTTAAACCTGTAACTGTCGTTGGATCTGGGGCAGGAATATCAGCAGTACATTCGACGGTTAAGTTCGCTGGTGCATTTCCAGTAGGTGGATTATTATAAGGAGTATAATTGATCACTACATTACCATCTCCTACATGACCACCTTGATTACAATTTCCTCCAGCGGGAACGAGGCTCGAACCGCCGCCGCCGCCACCGCCGCCATTTCCGCCGGTACAGCAACCATCAGATCCACCGCCACCGCCACCGTAATAGCCGCCACCGCCGCCACCGCCTGAGGCCGTATCCCAAAATCCTCCGTCTCCACCTTGATTCATAGCTCCGTCTTGACCAGGTTGTCCTAATGTATTTCCTGTCCATGCAGCGCCACCAGCTCCACCGGCAGTTTGAGTACCGCCGCCGCCACCATCGCCAAAAGTATCATCTCCATCAGCTCCACCATTACAGCCACCATCTCCTCCGTCTGCCGTGTTGGAACCGCCACCAGTACCTCCTCCACCAGCAGCAACCATCAACAAAGTGCCATTGAGGCTAACATTAGTAGCTCCACCACCACCAAAAGAATTATTTCCAGGATCTCCATCAGAAGAGGTAAAACCTGATCCTCCGCCGTTAAAACCACCTGAATTATCTCCAGATCCCCCTTGACCCCCCACTGTCATTTCAATCTGGTCTCCTGGACACACACTAATCGTAGTGGTCACTATTGCCCCGTTACCACCATCGGCACCACCACCTTGTCCTCCAGCAGCAACAATCTCTACATTATACACACAGGCTGGAACAGTCCAAGTCTGTGTTCCTCCCGTAAAATTAAATGTTTGTGTCTGCTGTGCATAAGCAAGTGACAGACTAAACGTTATGATTAGAAAAAAAATGAATTTAACAGATGTCAACATATATTGTTTCAGCATATTTTTGTGCTTAGCAGTAGGTTTAATTGTAGCCTTAGTTCGGATATTTAACGTCTAAATGATCACGGAAGTTGCCTACGCTTAAATAAAGTTTTCAATTCTTCATCAATATAACAAAAACACCTATTGCTGTTAAGTATATAAAAACAGTGGTCAATTCTCATTCCGAGTATTATGTTAAAATTCAATTCGCTAACAATTTAGGCGCTACCGTTACTATCATATTTCAAAACTTTTACGGGGTGGTAGTTTAGTATTGCTCCATTCTTTTTGATTATACTGGACGATTTTTTTAAGATATAAGCTGCGGAAATATTAAAAAATGATTCCTTTATTAACAACATGTTGATAAACTCAAGAAATTCAGCCTGAAAAGCGTTTGAGCTAATTCAACCAATCAATATCCTTTTTCAATTGATTCAATGTTTTTTCCTCTGGAGAGTCTTTTTCAGGCGAAAAATCGTAAAACCATGAGGCATTTTCAGGTAGACTCATCAAAATAGATTCGATGCGACCACCCGTTTTTAAACCGAACTTAGTACCGCGATCATATACGAGATTGAACTCCACATATCTTCCTCGTCTCAAGTTTCGCCATTCAATTTCGCGATCACTAAAATCTTTGTTTTCGCACTGCTTGACCTGATGACTGTATAACTGAGGAAACAGCTCACCCAGATCGATCGCAAAATCTTCTAAATCAGCTTTACTCACCCCGTCCTTCGCTTTGATATGATCGTAAAAAATACCTCCAACACCTCTGGTCTCTTCGCGATGTGGTATGTAAAAATAGTCATCAGCCCATTCCTTAAAGCGGTCATAGAAGGTTGGATGATAGCGGTCACAAACCTTTTTTAATTCATGATGAAAATCGCTGGCTAGTGATTTATTCACGTAATGGGGGGTCATATCAATACCTCCACCAAACCAGTATTCTCCGGTATTCAACTGAAAATAACGCACATTCATGTGCATGATGGGATGGTACGGATTTTTCGGATGTAATACAATAGAAACACCAGTTGCCAGAAAATCTTGTCCTTTTAACCCCAATTGTTGACGCATCAACTCTGAAACGGGACCATGAACAGCTGAAAAGTTAACTCCACCTTTTTCAAATATGGTACCATTTGAAATAATCCGAGTGCGTCCCCCTCCTCCTTCTTTGCGGGTCCACTTATCCTCATGAAATTTCGCTGCACCGTCCAGATGCTCAAGTTCCTTGCAGATAAAATCCTGAACTTCTTTAAAACGATCAATTATGTTCAACTGGCTCAAATCCAAAACTATTCTCTTTTGAAAGTATTCTTAACAAATGAATTTCGTAATTTTCCTGCATAGAAATAAATGCACTCGTATTTTCATAACCATGCTCTCGACCAATAGTAGCTAAGGAAAAAGCATTCATTATACCTTTAGATCGATCAATATTCAATAACATTTGAGCACCTTGCCCCAGCATAACATCAAAACCATGAAATGCATATTTTGAAGGGTCAGTTCCGTACTCGTTTCTGTATTCCTTCACAAATGCCTTTGCTTTTTCAGTATAATAGTCCAAATGACTAGATGCTGCATAATGAAATTTAAATCGGTTTCTATAATAAGTGTTAAACGCATCAAAATTCAACCATTCCTGGGTGCCGACCATAACAATTTTTGCATCGTTCAGACGTGGCGTATAATTTTTAGCCGCATTCAGGGTGTTGACAAAACCCATAACTTCCTGTACATCATTCGATAAATAAATAAAGAAGTTAGCAGTGTCTTCATCCACGAGCTGTGAGAGCTCTCTTCCCGATTCGCTTCCTACATGAACCAATCGGATCATATTCGAGATCGAATCTGGCAAAAACTGTTGATAAACACTTTGAAATAGACGATTCCGCTTTTTCACCTTTTCACTATTTCCCCGTATCATAAATAGATTATCGTCCGCATGCTTTAACGCCATATATTCAGCCATTGCCGCAACAAGTGTTAATTCTGATGGGATCATTGCATAGACGTACGGATTATGCTTCAGTACTGTTGGAGCCACTTTAGTCACCGCCAACATACGAACTTTGTTTTCTTTACACCATTTGGCTGTGTATTCGACTAATTTGGGATAAAATGGACCGACAATGAGATCAACATCTTGTTCTTTCTCTAACGCTTTTTGAACTACCGCCTCGTCTCCACGGGTGTCCACGAATTCAACTTTTGCGTTTAAGCCAAGTTGCTCTAGTGAGTCTAACGCCATTTCAACACCCAACAAAAAATCTAAAGCAATATCAGAAACTTCTTTTAGCCTTGAACTCTCGTCATATGTCGATTTTACAATCTTTCTATTTTCGTCAATTTTCACCGGTGCCAGCACTATTATTCGATAATGCTCCTTCTGTTTAAAAGCAGGACGGGTAGAATCCTGAACTATTGTGTCTGTGGGCTTAACTGATTTGACCACAACTCGTTCAACCCGCTCTTTTTTCAGTGGAATGATCAGTTGTTGACCTGGCTTAATTTTATTTCTCCTCAGTTCGTTCACGCTCTTTAATGTATCCACAGAGACCATGAATCGTCTCGATATGGAATACAGCGTTTCGCCACGTTGAACTTCATAATTGACAATGCTATCCGAAAAATCTACTTCGTAACTCACATCAGCCGTATCTTTTCGAGTACTGTCCTTATCGATACTATTCTTTGAGGTATCATTTTCTTTTTCGGAAATCGGAATAACGAGCTTTTGTCCTATTTGCAACCCTTGGTCTGCACCTGGATTAGCTTCAATCAAATCGTCAACAGAACAATCATATGCTCTAGAAATACCAAAAAGTGTTTCTTTTGGTCCTACCTCATGAATGACACCAGCTGGTTCTGGTCGAGTGACAGGAATGTACAGGCGTTCACCAATTTGCAAACCTTCTGCAGCACCAGGATTTTCTTTTATGATAGCTTCAATGGGTGTGTTGTACTTGCGATGTAAACCATAAAGCGTATTTCCCTTTTCTACAACGTGAATCTTAAAAACCTGCTCTCCACGGACCTCCTCACCAACTTCTTGTCCGTATACAAGCATTGTTGCCAACATCAAAATGCACGTTATAATAATTCTCATATTCTTATGTATTCCATTATCTTTCTAAAAAGGGTGCCTTGCACCTCATTACTCCCATTCAATTGTCGCCGGTGGTTTCGAACTGATATCATAGGTTACCCGGTTGATTCCCCGTACCTGATTGATGATTTTATTCGAGATTTTACCCAATACCTCATAAGGAAGGTGGCACCAGTCAGCCGTCATACCATCAGTTGAAGTCACCGCTCGAAGTGCCACTGCATTTTCATAGGTCCTTTCATCACCCATTACTCCAACAGCGTTAACAGGTAAAAAGATTGCTCCAGCCTGCCAGACCTCATCATATAAACCAGCATCCTTTAACTCTTGAATAAAAATAGCATCTACTTCCTGAAGTGTTTTAACTTTATCAGCTGTCACTTCTCCTAATATGCGGATTCCAAGGCCTGGCCCAGGAAAAGGATGACGGCCCAAAATAGTTGCATCAATCCCCATAGATTTACCCACTCTTCGCACTTCATCCTTGAACAACAACTTCAACGGCTCCACCACTTTTAATTGCATGTAATCTGGCAATCCTCCCACATTATGATGGGATTTAATAGTTTGTGAAGGTCCACCTGATACACTCACCGATTCAATAACATCCGGATAAATTGTTCCTTGAGCCAACCATTTTGCACCTTCAACTTTTTGTGATTCTTCATCAAAAACATCAATAAATACCTTGCCGATGGCTTTGCGTTTTAATTCAGGGTCTTCCACACCTTGGAGGGCTTCATAAAACTGCTCTGAAGCATCCACGCCCTTTACGTTTAGCCCCATATTTTTATAACTATGTAAGACTTCACTAAACTCATTTTTACGCAACAGACCATTGTTTACAAAAATGCAATGCAGACGCGCTCCAATCGCCTGGTGGAGTATTACAGCAGCAACTGAAGAATCGACTCCTCCGGAAAGACCTAAAATAACATGGTCATCTCCTAATTTTTGCTTTAGCTCCTTTACCGTTGATTCAACAAAGGCATCGGGCGTCCAATCTTGAGCGCAACTGGATAATCCAACCACGAAATTCTCAATGATTTTCTGTCCATCAAGTGTATGATAAACTTCAGGGTGAAATTGAATGCCGTAAGTTGATTCATTCTTGATTTCAAAGGCGACATGCTCCACATCTTCTGTACTCGCGATATTTACAAAGTTTTCTGGTAGTTGCTGAATACTGTCGCCGTGGGACATCCACACCTGTGAATCTGGCTGAACACCCCGTAGTAAAGGGTGATCGGGGTTGAACTTTCTCAAATATGCTCTTCCATACTCGCGGGTGTTTGATTGCGAAACTTCGCCCCCATTCAGGTGAGCCAAATATTGTGCTCCAAAACAAATTCCGAGCAGCGGGACATTACCGCGAATACCATTGAGATCAAATCGCGGTGATTGTTCATCGAGCACTGAAAAAGGACTTCCAGAAAGAATAATTCCCTTCACATTATCCGATATCTCTGGGCACTTATCCCAAGGATGAATCTCACTGTAAACGTTGAGTTCACGTACCCTCCGCGCAATCAGCTGGGTGTACTGGGAGCCAAAATCAAGTATTAAAATCATTTCCTGCATGCCGCAAAGATAATAATCCCCTTGTTCCCGAATTACTCAAAAGCGGGGATTTTTTATTAGTGCATCATTTAATATACTCATTTCCTGAGAAGCGAAAAGAAGAATTGTTCTTCGAGCTAAAAATTAGTAATGCATTGCCGACAACCAATCTTTTAAACTCGGATCAAATGGTTTTCCATAAAATTCAGTGAGATACCCCTTCACCTGTTCAAACTTTTCATTTTCGTCAAAGTCCTCATATTCTTCAAGAATAACCGACACCTCTTTCTTTAGTAATTCTTCACTCGGAAATACGCCTTCGAAGGTAGCCACCTGCGTGTTATCCTTTGCTTTGGCATCGCGATAATACAAATTCATTTGCGTATTGAACGGCTCAACCTTCGTGCCATCGATGGTGAATAATTCTTCTCGGTCAATGATCAATTTTCCATTCTCCCCGTCCAATTTCTTCATAATCTTCTCACCATTGTATTCATAACTCATAAAGAAAAAGTGATGATCATTTTGAGGATACGTTTCCGGACTCACAGGAATCGCTACCTGATCGATAATGAGGTATTCACCTTCAAAATGTTTCCGTATATCCAACGCATTCACAATCGCACCTGAGCGCGATGAGATTGTATTTACCGCCGGAACGAGATTCGTCGTTTTTGACTTGGAAGGCGGAGCTAGAACAAACCGCCCTTTATTTTTAGAAATAACCGCTGCGCGCGACTTCTCTGTTTTGAACTTCAGCGGAATGGAAGCTTTAAAAACATCGCCCGTTTTCATTGGGTTACCAGAATTCTTGTAAATTATTTCTCCCATTACTTTGATAACCTTGTACTCATCGACTGCCGCATCAGCACTGAGAAATAAAATACTTAATATTGCTACCACTGAACTTTTTAACACTTTCATAATTTACACTTTAATTATTCAAAACTAAGTCTTTCCAATAATTATTCCAAAATAAGATCACAATTCAATCAAAGTTTTCAGCCTTTCTGTTGTTGCGTCAATTATCCGTTGGTTGATATTTGAGGTTTCAGCCTTAACCATTTGTTTTCCAGTTATTTTCTCATAAAGTTCGATATACCGATCTGTAATTTCATGAATAAATGCATCGGGAATTTCAGGCATTTCCTGATCTGGTCTTCCTTGAAAATCGTGATCAATCAACCACTGACGCACAAATTCTTTACTGAGTTGACGTTGTGGTTCGCCATTGACTTGTCGTTGGTCATAACCATCAGCATAGAAATAACGGGATGAATCGGGAGTATGGATTTCATCCATTAAAACCACCTTTCCATTCAACCAACCAAATTCATATTTGGTATCTACAAGAATCAGCCCGCGTTTTTTCGCCATTTCTGTACCTCGCTGAAACAATCTTCGCGTGTAATCCTCCATTTGAAGATAACTAGCTTCACCAACTAATTCTTGCTTTAAAATTGCTGTTCTGGAAATATCTTCATCATGACCTTCATCTGCTTTCGTAGAAGGCGTTATAATCGGCTCAGGAAAAGGATCATTTTCTCGCATCCCTTCAGGCATTCTGACCCCACATAATTCGCGTTTACCCTCGCGGTATTCTCGCCAAGCATGACCTGTAAGGTATCCCCTAATCACCATTTCCACCTTGATGGGTTTACAGCGATAACCTACAGCCACGTTGGGGTCGGGAACATCAATCAACCAGTTAGGCACTATATCCTCCGTCGCTTTCAAAAACATTGTTGCTACTTGATTCAGCACCTGTCCTTTGTAGGGTATACCTACGGGTAACACGTGATCAAAGGCAGAGATGCGATCCGTTGCCACCATTACCATGAGCTCTTCGCCGATCGTATAAACATCGCGAACTTTACCGTGATAAACATCCTTTTGTTCTGGAAAATTAAAAGCTGTTGTTGTTAAACTATTTTTCATCCTTCTTGTCTTCAAAAGCGTCAATAATTTGTTTTACCAATTTATGGCGTATAACATCATTTCTATTTAGCCGGACAACTCCAATACCCTCGATCGATTCCAGTTTATCCAATGCATAGATCAACCCTGAACGCTGTTTATTTGGCAAATCAATTTGTGAGGCGTCACCAGTAATGACAAAGTTTGCATTCATGCCCATACGTGTTAAAAACATCCGCATTTGGTTCACTGTGGCATTTTGAGCCTCATCTAATATCACAAACGCCTTGTCGAGCGTTCTACCGCGCATGAAGGCCAGCGGAGCTATTTCTACAACACCCAATTCAATAAAATCCATCAGCTTCTCTGGTGGAATCATATCGCGCAAAGCATCGTAGAGTGGCATCATGTAAGGATCGAGCTTTTCTTTTAAATCACCCGGCAAGAACCCCAGATTCTCACCTGCCTCAACAGCGGGTCGCGTTAAAATAATCCGTTTGACTTGCTTGGTTTTTAAGGCCCTTACTGCACAAGCAACGGCAGTATAAGTTTTCCCAGTACCTGCAGGCCCCACGGCAAAAACCATATCGTGATGATTTACAGATTCGACTAATTTCCGTTGATTGAATGTCCGTGCCTTTATTTTAGCACCACCATTGCCGTGCACAAGAACCTCGGATCCATCTCCCGACAACATTTCGATCGGATCTTCGACCATTACGTTATCGATATTATTTTCAGTCAGGCCCCCATATTTTTCAATATGTTTGATGAGTTGATCTAATTTTGATTCGAACATTTCGATCATTTCCTCATCGCCCTGCACTGTTAGTGTTGTTCCACGAGCAACTAGTTTAAGGTCGGAAAAATAGCGCTTGATGAGCTTCAGTTTAGTGTTGTTTACTCCAAATAACTCAATGGGGTTAATGTCTTTGATCTCAATTCTACGTTCCTGCAATAGTCTGTTTTTTTTATATTTAAACACAAAAATAATTTATTTTTTATCATTTGAAACAACCAATGACACCAGTGATTTATTTTTTGAATTGACCTCTCCCATTCCTTTGTCAAAACAAAATGATTCTTAAACTAAATCACCTTACATTGTGCTGCATCGTTCCAATTTCAAACGAGGGTACGTGCCGGCTATTTTAAAGCTCAAACTTCCAGGAGGCCGTTACATAACCGAGTATTTCATCTTCAACACGTTATCTCATCTCATCAGTTACGGAGGAAGCCTTCATACTATCCGCAATGCAGTCTTCGGGAAAAACATCATTTTCAATCAACGAATATTTCATCTATTTCTTAAAATATTGGCTAAATTTGGATTCACGTTAAAATGAACTTTGAGGAAAACAGACGATGAGCTTGATTACATTGACAACGGATATGGGAATGCGCGATCACTACGTCGCAGCGCTGAAAGGCGCTATATTTTCTCTTCATCCCGAAGCTCAAATCGTTGATATATCCCATGAGGTTCGACCTTTTGACAAATCACAAGCTGCTTATTTTCTCAAAAACTGTATGCAGGACTTTCCGAAAGACACTGTTCATGTTATTGGAGTTGATGCTGAGCCTCACGTGAATTTCAGTCAGTCATCAGAAAGTGAGCTACCTATGATCGTACAATATCTCGATCAGTATATAATTGGAGTAAACAATGGTTTCTTCAGCCTGCTCCTTAACAATGAAGAACCACAAGGTATTTGGGAAATGGAGGATGTTCTGTCGCAACCAGAGTTAATGAATTTTCCAACAAAGAATATTTTGATTCCTGCAGCTTGCAAAATTGCGAGGGGTGATAAACTTTCTACTTTTTGTTCTGAAGCAACAGCTTTAAAGCGAGCAATTCCGCTTTCACCCGTTTTGGAGGGACATACTTTAAAAGGCGCCATTATCCATATCGATCATTACGGTAACATCATCACTAATATCAAAAAAGAAGACTTTTACCGTCTGGGCCGCAAAGTACCTTTTGTCATTTACTTTCGTCAGAAAGAGTACTACATCGACAAAATCAGCATCGGTTACAACGATGTTTCAGAAGGAGAAAAAGTTGCTATTTTTAATGATAACGGACTTTTAGAGATAGCTATCAACAAAGGAACACCAGAAAATGGCGGTGGAGCTAACGCCTTGTTTGGACTGCGATTAAAAGATATTATACGCATCGAATTTACACCGCGTGGATCGCGAGAGACACTCGAATCACTTTTTTAAATTATAATTCACAAATAAATGATCAGAATCGTTCAATTAACATTCCAACCGGCATATACAGAGGCTTTTCTCAATCATTTCGGAAAAGTTAAAGATCAAATCAATGCTTTCCCCGGATGTCTTGGTATGCAGCTACTTCAAGACGAGAAAGACTCCACTGTCTTCTTTACTTACAGTGAATGGGATAGTGAGTCGGATCTGGAAAATTACAGGCAGTCGGAACTGTTCCGTGGCATATGGCCTCAAGTAAAACCCTGGTTTGCCCAAAAGGCGAAAGCTTGGTCTACTGACACCATTTTTAATGGTTTTGACAAAAAACAATCCCAGTCAAAAGCATAAACATTTCGATTTTGATAAACTTTAACACCAACCACTAAAATGATCAAAAAGAACCATTAATTTTGATTCAAAATAGAATAGATGCGTGCACTTTATTTAAAAGAGATAAGAAGCTTTTTAAGTTCTATCATCGGTTACATATTCATGACCATATTTATCGTTACGTGCTGGCTTTTTTTATGGATTATCTCAGATGGTTACAACTTACTGGAAGGAGGTGTAGCAGATTTGATACCGTTTTTTAACCTCACTCCTATTATTCTGCTCATTTTAATACCCGCAATCACTATGCGTTCTTTTGCTGATGAGCGCAAATCAGGAACCATTGAACTGTTATATACGCGTCCTATTTCTGATATTAAGATATTACTCTCTAAATACCTCGCAGGCGTTTCGCTTTTCATTATTGCATTACTCCCCACACTTACTTTTTACGTCGCTATGCATTATTTAGGGGATCCAGTAGGTGTTCTGGACGATGGTGCTGCAATCACTTCATATATAGGACTGATTCTGTTAGGAGCATCATTTGTCGCAGTTGGGGTTTTTTCCAGCACGATCACGGACAACCAAATCGTTGCTTTTATTGTTGCTATGTTTTTCTGCTGGTTCCTCTATTCGGGGCTTTCCCTTTTAGGATCTTATGCAACTTTTGCCGGTTTTGACCGCATCATTCGATACGCGAGTATTGATTATCATTATGAGTCCATCAAAAAAGGTGTTATTGTCCTAAGCGACATCATTTACTTCCTGAGTGTTATCACATTCTTCCTTTTTGCTTCTCACAATGTACTGACTGCACTAAGAAAATAAAGCTATGAGTAAAAGAACAGCGAAAAAAATATCCAATAAATTATATTACGTCATACTCACAGGTATTGCCTTAGCGATCCTCATACTAGTGAATATTATCGTTTCTTTCGTTGATTTCCGTGCAGATCTCACACGTGACCAACGCTATTCATTGACATCTTCCACAATTAACTTTCTGGAAAGCGACAGCTTACTTACGGATAAAATCCTGTTTAAGATATACCTGGAAGGAGAATTTCCAGCTGAAATAAAACGGCTTCAAACATCAGTTCGCGAAAAACTCGATGAATTCAAGTATTATGCTGGAGATCGTATTGAATATGAATTCATTAATCCGAATGATGGGTCCCCTGAAGATCAAGAGGCATTAAAAGAACAACTTTATAATAAAGGGAGAGGGATACGTCCTGCAGATATTACTTTTCGAAAGAAAGGTTCCTCCAATATCATAGAATTTTTCCCGGGTGCCGTCGTAGAGTATCGAGGACAGACCGTTGATCATATCCGATTTATGGAAGGCGGGCAATACAAACTTGATCTCCAACTGGAAAATACCGTACAAAAAGCAATAAACAACCTCGAATATAAGCTCATGCGCGCTTTGGCAGAAGCAACACGCAGAAAGAAACAGAAGCTTGCTTTTATCCACGGCCACGGTGAACTTGGAATACCGTATACGCAAGGTGCGCGCAAGGCCATAGAAGATGCTTACATTATTGAAGATGTGATGCTCAATGGAGCTATTAATGCGTTGGATAAATACGACGGTATTATCATTGCAGACGCCAAAGAAAAAATCAGTGGTAAGGACAGGTTTGTCATCGATCAATACCTTATGAACGGTGGAAATGTTATGCTCTTCCACAACCCATTAAACATTAACAACGACACTATCCGTCGTACGGGAAAAGTACATAGTTCAAGAAGGCGAACTGGAATTACAGATTTGGTATTTGAATATGGCCTCAAAATGAATGAAGACCTCGTTGTCGATGCCAACTACGATCCTTTTATCATGCCGGGTATCCCTAAAGGTTATGTCAACTGGTACTTTTACGTGCGTGCTCGCGGAACAAACCATCCGATTTCCAGCATGGTAGATCCTGTCAAACTCCCGTACGTGTCAAGTCTTCAATTTATTAAAACCAAAACCAAAACTCGTCCTTCTGTCATCTTAACGAGTTCTTCAAACTCCAAATCATTTGGCAACGTTCCCCTTTTGTCTGTTGCTATGGAAAGTACCTTTGGAGAGAACCCTATTTTCCAGGAAAACCCTGAAGATGAACGCAACAAGCTGATGCTCGGTGGAATTTTGGAAGGGCAGTTCGAGTCAGCATTTAAAAATAGAATCATATCTGCGTATGCCGATAATCCAGATGCTCGATTTTATGAAGAATCACAAAAACCCGGTAAATTAATGGTTATTGGAAATGGGACATTTTTTAAAAACACCTATTATGATTCGGTCGCAGTGCCTGAAGAAAATTCTTATCGATACGTACCCCGTATGCCGAGAGGGAAAGAAATTGACGAACTTTTCGCTGGTACCCGTTTCGGCAATTTTGAATTTTTTGAAAATTGTGTAGATTACATGCTGGGGGAAAACACCTTGCTTTCAATTCGAAGCCGCACCATCGATTTGCACCCCACGGATAAACTAAAAATAAAAAAATACAGCAATTTTTATAAATTCATCACTATACTCATTCCTTTACTATTCATTGGTATATTGGCTATTACTATAATTGTCATCCGAAAAAAAAGATTTGCAAAAAAACATAGCACATGAAAAAGTTGATCATTATCATATTAGGCTTAGGTATTGTTGTCGGTTTAATCATTGTCGCCAACAACCTCTCTAAAGACGCCAAAGCCACTGACACGAGTTTGATCGCTTTCTCAGTGAAGGATACCGCAGCGGTGGATCGTTTGGAAATATATGACTCCTACAAAGACATGAACATGACCCTGGAACGAAATGAGCAAGGGATTTGGACCGACGAAGAAGGGAACTGTGTTCAGCAAGAAATTGTCAAAATGATGCTGGAAACAATGGTCAAAATCACCCTTAAAGGATACGTTCCAAAGGCTGCCCGTGAGAACATGCGTAAAATGATGATGGCTAAACACAAAACCGTTAAAATATTTAAAAATGGAGAATGGGTAAAAACATGGTACGTAGGACATGCAACACAGGATCATATGGGAACACACATGTTGTTAGAAACGCCTGAAAGAAGAAGTGATCATCCCGTCATCATGGGCATGAAAGGTTTTTACGGAATATTAGATCCACGATTTTTTGCAGATCCCAGAAGGTTTGCCTGCACTGATTTATTTTCCTTTGAACGAACAGATTTAAGAAAAATTGAAGTGATTAATCGCGTGCATCCCCAAGAAAGCTATATCATAAGTCGAAGCAATGATCATTATGAAGTTTTCTCTCAAGGCCGTAAAATTGAAGCGATCAACGAAGATAATTTGTTGTTTTATTTAAATGGTTTTGAAGACATTCATTACAACCAACCCAATTATACCTTATCGACACAACAAATAGATAGTATTAAAAATCAACCTCCTGATTATGAATTAAATATTGAAGGCGTTCAGCAATCTTATGAACTCGACCTCTACCGAAGATCTAACCCCGAGCAGAAAGATCAAGATTCTTTAGCCTACGATAAAGATTATTTATGGGGCATCAAGGAAGACGGCAAACTAGTTCGAATGCAGTACTATTCTATTGGACCACTGATTCAAGGTAAGACCGTCTTTGTTAACAACTAATTTTTACAGTTGCTTTATAATTAGCCGTAAAAAGCTATATTTGTCTTCGTAATTTTTAATCAGTACAGCAATGAATTTTGTAGTCTCGAGCTCAACTTTATTGAAGCACCTCCAAACGATTAGTGGTGTTCTTACAACGAGTAATACGCTTCCCATATTGGATAATTTTTTATTCGAAATTGCGGATGGCTCGCTTACTGTTTCTGCATCAGATCTGGAAACAACGATGCGCACGACTTTTGATGTTGAAGCTCAAGATGCTGGTAAAATTTGTATTCCGGCCAAACTGTTACTCGATGTTCTCAAGAATCTTCCCGATCAACCATTGACCTTTACCATTGATGCAGATAACTTTGGGATCGAAATTGGATACACAAACGGAAAGTCCAAAATGGTTGGATACGATGGGGCTGATTTTCCGAAAGCCCCCGATTTAAACGAGACTGAAAACACGACTATCGCTGGAGAGATTATTGCTGAGGCTATCAACAAGACTCTTTTTGCAACCGGTACAGACGATCTCCGCCCTGTCATGAGCGGTGTATTTTGTGAATTTTCTCCAGAGAGCATGACCTTTGTCGCTACTGATGCTCACAAACTGGTTCGATATACGCGAACGGATTCAAAAGCATCTGGCAGTTCTTCCTTTATATTACCGAAAAAAGCATTAAATATGCTCAAAACTAATCTAAAAGGAGCTGAAGATGTAAAAATTGAATACAATGAATCCAATGCAATATTCACTTTTAATGAAACAACCCTAACTTGTCGCCTCATTGATGGTAAATATCCAAACTATGAGGCTGTCATTCCACAAGAAAATCCGAATGTGCTCACGGTTGATCGCGAATCTTTATTGAGCTCTATTAAGCGCGTTTCTATTTTCGCTAACAAAACAACGCACCAGGTTCAATTAAAAATTACGGGGTCTGAACTTTCAATATCAGCAGAAGATCTAGACTTTTCTAATGAAGCCAACGAACGGTTAACTTGTAGTTATGAAGGGGAAGATATGGAAATTGGTTTCAACTCACGTTTCATACTTGAAATGCTGAATAACATCAGCACAGAGGAGATTAAAATTATGATGAGTCAGCCCAATCGCGCTGGTCTCATTGTTCCTGCTGTAAACGAAAATGAAGATGAAGACATCTTGATGCTCGTCATGCCTGTGATGCTCAATAATTAATCGCGGCTCCCTTCAGCTTTTTTCAGTAAAATTATCCTTTTTAATTCTACATGTAAGCGTTATCATTTTGCGCAATAACAGCTAAAAACCAAGTTGTTTTTAAAGTGAAGTTTAATAGAATTGCTGAACCAACTGACTCACATGTAATTTGCCGCTTTAGGATTCATTCACAAATGATGTGAAGTTTAAATGGAATTATTTTTGGAAAGATTTTTGCTATATTCACAGCATGGCATTAAAAAAGTACTTCTCACAGTTAAATACAACACCCCTGATGTGCTGGACCTTAGGTAGTATTTTCATGATGCTGTTATTCAGTTGTATTACTCAGCATAAGCCGATAGAAACTATTGATCAATCGATCGTATCGCGCGAAAAAATTGTAGAGGATACGCTGCGCGAAAAATATGGAGAAGACCTTTATATTTCACTGGCTTTCGGACAACTCACAGTGTACAAACCTCTTTCTTTCCAACAACTCGATTCACTTTATGCTATCAAACAAGATTATATTGAAAACGACGATTTACGAGGACTCCACCAATCTGGAATTGAAGATATTATCCCTGGATATCGTGCTCAGGCTCAAAACGATATCGGTCAGGTAAAATATGAGTTAGAGCACATTTTCGGCGTCAAAAACACTGATTCCATTCGTGTTATGCATACGTATTTCACGTTTAATCATGATGATGAGATTCAGTCCATATCTAACCTCTACGATTATATCATTCACAAAAAATATGAAGAACTGCACGAAAAATATTTATATGGATATCATTTTACCACGAATCGCGATCTCTATATTTCAAAATCAGAAAGCGAATTTTTGGAGCTTTTTAAGCAGCGGGAATGGGAATTAGCTCAACAAAAAAAGGGTCTCGATTCATTCATGAATCACACCTTGTCACTTATGAAGCTAGCGCAAAAAATTAACTCTGTAGACTTCAGGACACTTGCCAAATTTTCATCCATTCAAAAGCTAAAATCACTGCAACCCGGAGCATCAATTACAATCGAGGAATTTGGAGAATTAATGATGTTGGAGAATGCAAATGACCAAATCATAGGTTATGAATTTAAAATTATCTGGAAAGCTGAGGGATCAAGCCTCAAAGCGACGACATTTCGTTTTTCACCATTTTTAAAACACAAATCTTATAGAACACAAAATCATGAAAACTAAGCTATTATTACTTATTGTTACTCCCTTTTTTATAATGCATGGAATTGCTCAGTCTGCGCCCGATTCATCCGAAAAGAAGGATCAAAAAAAGGTGGAATCTGCTATTATTGCATGGGCGGACACGACATTCAAGGATTACAACGAACCCCGATTTGAAAAGTTTCGGGCGAATTACACCGATGAGTACTTAATTGCCTCCATGCGCGTCAAAAGTATTGAGCGCAGAATGAGTAAACTGCGAAAAGAGTACACTATGGACAACTATAAAGGTACTGAGAAAGAGTTCACACGTACCATGGAAGATTTAAAAAAACGGCGTAAGGAAGCAGAAGCGAAGAATGAAAACTTCAGACCAAAAGTGACCAATTATACGATACACTTTTGGGCGAATATAAAATTAGACTCGGGTATCCACAATTACGTGGAACATAAAATCGTTTTAAACGATGGATACCAAGTGGTAAAAAGCAATATTGTTGGTTCTATAGGCGACAACAAAGACGCTAACATCCTTTACCATTAGCGCAAAAAGTAATAGCTCCGTCAGCGGTAGAATAATCTGCACATTGGGGGCTGCTTTTTCTTTTTTCACGCGTTGATATAACTGATACACCTTCGGACTTCGCGTTTTTTTGGGCTCCGCTATCGGTCAAAAGATACGCATTACGATAATGGCTGATGTTCCAGTGCTGTTCAGTTACCGTTACACTTACATTATTGTATTGGAATTTTTCACCGGGCTGCATAGCTATATATTTAATGGGTACACCCTTTAATTTGGAATAGCCCGCTCCGACAAAATTCATCTTTTCTTTTGTACTCCTGTCAGTTTTGTGATAAAGGTAATAGGCCTGCATGGGTTCCTTGAAAATAAGGGCTTCCTCTGAAGAATTTAAAAAAACAAGTGCTTTTTCCGACTTATTTTTTTCACGTTGAAAAATCATAATCATTCCCCCAAGAAATAACGCTATAATGCCTGCACGGAAATAACTTCTTCGCATTTTTGACCAGCCCACATATACGACAATCACAAAAAAATACATTAGAATCACCCACGTAATACTTGGTGAAAAACCGGTACTTACTGCACCTGGTAAGTTACTCACTCCATTTACTACTCCATCTAATATTTCAAAGATCAAAGTTGTTAGTGCAGCCAGTCCTTGAGCTACGAAAGGTACCCAGGAGAATACCAATAGTACAATGACCGCAATTAAAGCAGCAGCAGTCAAAATAATTAACCCTAAATTCGTCAGCACAAAGTAATTTGGAAACTGATGAAAATAATACAGACTTATCGGAATCGTTCCAATCTGAGCCGCAATTCCCAGTGCCGTGGCATCCCAAAAATAATTGACCAACTTCCATTGCGATTGAATCAGGTTGCGTATAGGCTGAAAAAAGAAACTGATGCCCAGCATAGCCAAAAAAGATAGCTGAAACCCTATACTAAACAAGGTTTTTGCATCAATTATTAATAATAAAAATGCCGAAATGAACAGTGCATTGAGGTTAAAAAAGGAATACCCTCTCAGTTGCCCTACCGAAAGCACCGTAAACATCATCGTCGCACGAAATACGGATGCCGAGAGTCCTGTCAGAAAAGCAAAACACCAAACAAAAATCAATGCCACATAGATGTAGCGATTTCGTTGGCGCAATGGCTTTATTTTAAAAAATATCCATTGCAGGAATCCAAGTAAAATACCTACGTGCATCCCTGATACAGCCAGAACATGCATAGCTCCAGCATCAGCGAAAGCTGCTCGTTTCTCTTGAGACAACTTTGATTTATCACCCAGCGATAATGCAATGGCCAAGCTACTGGCTTCATCGGACAACAGATCCTGCAAAACAGACTGAATAGCGAGGCGCGACCGCTCCCAAAACGACTGAAAAAAATTAGCCGATTCCAGTCGCTTAAAATCGCTGGATTCAGCAAAAGCTAACTGATAAATTCCTTGCGTCGCCCAATACCCTTTCGCATCGAATCCTCCCGGGTTATTGTCATTCGTAATGGGTTGCGGAGCTGCATCCACTAGTAAACGATCTCCAGGTAAAAGATAATTTTTACACTCAACGTAACATAGCAAATCACCCGTAATTTGCTTTGAATCTCCCCTTTGAATCAGATGGTCAGTAGATAAGATCAACTTGTGAAAATCACCACTACCCCATTCAAATTCTTTCACCGTACCTATGAACTGGTCACCTTTCAACACCACATTAGAAAAATGCCGGCGCTGTGATTCAGGATGTGAAAATCGAAGCGATAAAGCACCTGAAAAAACAAAGGTCAACAATAATGAAAACGCTAGTCCCTTTCGGAAGAATAGTAATTTTCGCCCATAATGGGTAATCAATAAAGTTACCACAACACTCGTTGCCCACAATGTAAAAACAACCACCCAATGAACGGGATAATTCCAGGCGGCCAAAATACCGATTACAAATGCAACCAGTAGTTTAAAAATGTGGTTTTTGAAGATCATTTCCTGAAATATAAAAATAAAATTGATGATTTCCAGTCAATTTTAAAACTCACTGCCGTAAATATAACGATTCAAATATTCACTTTTTGATGAAAGCTCAATTCAACTCAAAGCGAATTTCAAACCTAAAATCTCTATTTCTATCAGGCATTTTTTCTCAGTGCTTTCCGGTATTCAAATGATTCTCGTATTTTTGCTAAAAATTAGGGAAAGTATGATGGAGGTGAATATCACATTACCAGACGGAACTGTAAAGCAAGTAGAGAAAGGAACAACTGCACTCGATGTGGCTAAAAGCATTAGTGAAGGTTTGGCTCGCAATGTATTGGCTGCAGAAGTGAATGGTGAAGTCATCGACAGTACGCGTCCGATTCAGGAAGACAGCACATTGCGTTTATTGACCTGGAAAGATCAGGGCGGAAAGTCTACTATGTGGCATTCCTCCGCGCATTTAATGGCTGAAGCACTCGAATTTTATTATCCCGGCGTTAAATTGGCCATTGGTCCCCCGATCAAACATGGTTTCTACTACGATGTTGATTTTTTGGATTACACCATTACCGAAAAAGATCTGGAAAAGGTCGAACAGAAAATGAAAGCCCTCGCCAAAGAGAAAAATGAATATATTCGGAAAGAAATCTCTAAAGGTGAAGCAGTTGAATACTTTAAGGAAAAGGAAGACCCTTACAAGTTAGAATTACTCGAAGAACTGGAGGACGGTGACATCACTTTTTACACGCAGGGTGAGTTTACCGACTTGTGCCGTGGTCCGCATATTCCTCATACGGGTTACATCAAAGCGATTAAACTCACTTCAATTGCAGGTGCCTATTGGCGTGGCGACGAAAACAACAAGCAGTTGACTCGGATTTACGGAATTACGTTTCCCAAAAAATCAGAACTCAACGAATACCTCGAAAAGTTAGAATTGGCTCGCGAACGCGATCACCGCAAACTCGGCAGAGAGCTGGAACTATTTACCTTCTCGCAAAAAGTGGGACAAGGTTTGCCATTGTGGTTACCGAAAGGAGCTGCCCTTCGCCAGCGGCTGGAAGACTTCTTAAAGCGCGTGCAGAAACAAGCTGGTTATGATCAAGTTATTACTCCACATATTGGAAATAAAGAATTATACGTTACTTCTGGACATTACGCCAAATACGGTGAAGACTCATTTCAACCCATCAACACGCCCGATGAAAACGAAGAGTTTTTGTTAAAACCAATGAATTGTCCGCATCATTGCGAGGTTTTTAAAGCGAAACCGCATTCTTATCGAGAGTTACCGGTTCGTTACGCTGAATTCGGAACAGTTTATCGCTATGAGCAAAGCGGGGAGCTCCACGGACTCACACGCGTGCGGGGATTCACACAGGATGATGCGCACATATTTTGTACGCAACAGCAAGTAAAGGATGAGTTCAAAAGTGTCATTGACATTGTCTTATATATTTTTAAAACACTAAAGTTTGAAAATTTCACAGCTCAGATATCGCTCCGCGACCGGGAAGACCATCAAAAATACATCGGTTCAGATGAGAACTGGGATAAAGCAGAACAGGCGATTCAGGAAGCTGCAGCAGAGAAAGAGCTCAACACAAAAGTGGTATACGGTGAGGCCGCTTTTTACGGGCCAAAACTCGATTTCATGGTTGAAGATGCTCTCGGTCGGGAATGGCAGCTAGGAACGATACAAGTTGACTATAATTTACCAGAACGTTTTGAACTTGAATACGTTGGAGCAGACAATCAAAAACATCGACCAGTTATGATTCACCGCGCTCCTTTCGGTTCGATGGAACGGTTTGTAGCCGTATTATTGGAGCATTGTGCCGGAGACTTCCCAATATGGTTAACTTCAGAGCAATACGCCATTTTACCGATCAGCGAGAAATTCAACGATTATGCCGAAAAAGTTTCTCAAGTCTTAAATAATTCCGATATTCGCGGATTCGTCGATGACCGAAATGAGAAGATTGGTAAAAAGATTCGTGAATCAGAATTGAATAAAATACCCTTCATGCTGGTTGTTGGCGAAAAAGAAATGGAAAATGAACAAGTTGCTGTTCGTCAGCGAGGAGAGGGAGATCTCGGCGCTATGGATATCGACGAATTTAAGCAACTCGTAAACAAACGTGTAGCAAAAGAGTTAAATACATAGATGAGTATTTCACCTTTAAAATGAATAAATGAGAAGACCAAAAAAGAAATTCAAACCCAGAAGAAAAGAAGATCCAAACAGAATTAATGAACGGATTCGCGTACCCAAGATTCGTCTTGTAGGTGAAGGACGTGAGCCGCAAGTCATGGACACCAAAGAAGCGTTGAAAATCGCAGAAGATGAAGGTCTTGACTTGGTTGAAATCTCTCCGAAAGCAGAACCACCCGTTTGTAAAATACTAGATTATAAAAAATATTTATATAATCAGAAGAAGAAACAGAAGGAACTCAAAGCCAAACAATCGAAAGTAACTGTTAAAGAGGTTCGATTTGGTCCGAACACCGAGGAGCATGATTTTAATTTTAAATTAGAACATGCTAAAAAGTTCTTGTCAGACGGATCGAAAGTGAAGGCCTTTGTATTCTTCCGTGGACGAACGATTGTTTTTAAAGACCGTGGTGAAGTTCTTTTATTGCGTTTTGCTCAAGAACTTGCTGACTATGGAACATTAGAAATGATGCCCAAGTTGGAAGGCAAACGGATGACGATTATGATCAATCCGAAGAAAGAAAAGAAATAAGAATTACACAGTGAACCATAAAATAGAGAAAACATGCCAAAAATGAAAACAAAATCCAGTGCCAAGAAAAGATTTCAGGTAACTGGTAGCGGAAAAATCAAGAGAAAACACGCTTTTAAAAGCCATATTCTCACCAAAAAAACAAAGAAACAAAAGCGAAATTTGACACATTCAGGTTTGGTTGACAAATCGGATGAGCCAAATATCAAAATTCAACTTTGTATGAAGTAACAATTCTGTGCGTTCAATAATGCACAGGAGGTTAGTATTAAACCCGGTATTGAGTACACAAGCCTTCTGGAACAGTGAAGCACTTTATACCAAAAAACAATTAAAATTATGCCAAGATCAGTAAATCACGCAGCTTCCAGAGCTAAACGCAAGAAAGTATTAAAACTTGCTAAAGGTTATTACGGAAGAAGAAAAAATGTTTGGACAGTAGCTAAAAATGCTGTCGAAAAAGGACTCGTATACGCTTATGAAGGACGTAAGCAGAAGAAAAGAAAGTTTCGTTCCCTCTGGATCATGCGTATCAACGCAGGTGCACGTCAAAACGGAATGAGTTATTCTCAATTTATGGGTAAATACAACAAAAGTGGAATGGAAATGAATCGTAAGGTCCTCGCTGACCTCGCAATGAATCATCCAGACGCTTTCAAAGCTGTTGTTAAAGCCGTAAATAAATAATTTTTACTCACTCACTGTGTAAAGCGAGGCAATTGTAAAATTGTCTCGCTTTTTTTTGTTTAAATGGATTTGTTTCCAATCAATTTTATATCTTTGCGCCTCCACTGCCGCCCAGGTGCTGGAATTGGTAGACAGGCATGGTTGAGGGCCATGTGTCCGTTAGGGCGTGAGGGTTCGACTCCCTCTCTGGGCACTTTTTAAGAATCTAGTCAGCTATATTTCAGCTGATAAATTTCTTTTATTCCCGATACCTTCCTTTTTTATATTCAACTAAAGTCTATACTGATTAATTTATTTCGCTCTCGCACAACCATAACTTTTGACAATACACTTCTACAATTTAGCTTATCCTTTACAATAAATTTTGACACACGTTCTTATGTGCACTCATTCTTATATATCTTAAAAAGACAAACTTCATCAACAAGAGACAGCAAAATCACCCCAATTTAACAGCAGTTTTTCAAATAATCTTTAGTTTTACATAAAAATAAGATGATGAATAGATTTAGATTTCGTTTTTTCGCCATTACAACGCTTTTGTTGATGGCATGTGGTAGTGGTGTGGATCAAAGCAAAATTGCTGGTAATTGGA
Source organism: uncultured Fluviicola sp. (assembly GCA_964346075.1). GTDB lineage: Bacteria > Bacteroidota > Bacteroidia > Flavobacteriales_D > Crocinitomicaceae > Brumimicrobium. Next base: position 43,633 of record CAYFTH010000003.1, read on the forward strand.
AACTGACCCAGTTTTCCAAAGACGGTAACAAAGTAGAGTTAAAAGATTGTGACAAAAAGACAACCTGGAATTTCACGACAGAAGCCGCGAAGCCACTCGGTGATGGTACAAAAACTAAAAAACTGAAGGCTGAGGCACCGGAAGATTGTAAGTATTTTGGTTTTGATTCTAAATGGACTATAACAGATGAAAAACTCTTCATTTCTTCCACACGTATTGGTGGTATGGGAGGATCTTCACTGGCAGGTAGCATGGAGATTGTCGAGCTGAAAGATCAAAAAATGGTGCTAAAACTCAACAAGTTTAAGCTTACACTAGAAAAGTAGTTCTCAGCTGAGCACAATTCAACAAAACACTTAGTTAAGCACCCTTAAAGCTCTACAGGGTGCTTATTACAGACTTCTATCGGTACGTATTTGAGAATTGCAGGTTTCCACTATCTTTGCCCTATGAAAGCAACGCGAATCAACAAATATTTGAGTGAGGCTGGATTTTGCTCACGGCGAAAAGCGGATAAACTGATCCAGCAAGAACGTGTGACTATCAATGGTAAAGTACCTGAAATGGGCACCAAGGTTCAACCAGGTGATGGTGTTGAAGTCGACGGTGAACCTATATCTAATAAGGACAAAGAGCACGTTTACATTGCGCTCAATAAACCGGTGGGTATTGTTTGTACAACGGATACGCGTGTTGAAAAAAACAATATTGTAGATTTTGTGAACTATCCTGAACGTATTTTTCCTATTGGACGGTTGGACAAACCGAGTGAAGGACTCATTCTTATGACAAATGACGGCGATATTGTCAATAAAATATTGCGCGCTCGGAATAATCACGAAAAAGAATATATTGTAACCGTCGATAAACCCATTACGCAAGATTTTATTGATCGCATGGCCAACGGAGTCCCTATACTCGATACTGTAACTCGAAAGTGCCGGGTTGAACAACTAAACAAAAACACATTTAAGATCGTATTGACGCAAGGACTCAATCGCCAAATTCGACGTATGGCCGAATACCTTGGATACGATGTCGTAAAGTTGAAGCGCACGCGCATCATGAACATTGAATTGGATACGCCCGTAGGAGAATGGCGCTATTTAAAGGAAAAAGAACTCGACACGCTCCGTTCACTCGTTGAAGATTCTACAAAAATGAATGCTTAATTCACTCCTCATCCACAGGTCGAATACCATTTTCCGGGACCTTGCCAGTGAACTCACTCAATCTTTTCTTAATAAAAGCCATATCTTTTTCGATATCACCCGTCGGCTCAAACAACTCCAGAAAACCTCCTATCTTGCGTTTATAATCAATATAAGCGAGATAAATAGGGACTTCAGCCTTTAGTGCAATAAAGTAAAATCCCTTTTTCCATCGCGGATTGTATTTGCGTGTTCCTTCAGGAGTGAAAACCATATAGAGATCATCGTTCTCCTCAAAATATTGTTTCGCCTGATCCGTAAAATTATTGTTCTTTTTTCGATCCACCGGAATTCCACCCAATTTTCGCAGTAACGGTCCCAGCGGCCAGAAAAACAAATCTTTCTTGATCAAAAAACGAGCTTTGACACCATAATGATTAAAAGCCATCTTTCCAATAATAAAATCCCAGTTACTAGTATGTGGTCCTACAGCGACAATTGCTTTTTTAACTTCAGGTCGCTGCGGATCAATTTTCCACCCAAATAACCGCATGATTCGTAAATACCCACTCATTTTCAGCTTTTTTATTGAAAATCACTACAAAACTACAAGTTATTGCATCCGATTTAATTACATTTGTTAGGTTACAAAATTAGTCTTTTCACAGAACTTACTACGCATTGTGAAGAAAATTCAAATCATATTGACAGCTATCGTCATGATCATCAGCAGTTGGATATTGCTTTTGCTCATTCCATTGTTCACGGCTGAATCTAATCTTAACATTCAAAAACATGTTCCTGAATCGGCTACTTCTGTCATTAAAATAAATAACAATATTATATTCAAACGACTCTTTTTCGACGGGATATATGGTGGTAATTTGACACAAAATGAAACCCAACAAATCGACTTTGAAAGTAACGAATTGGAATTCCCCAAGACGGGTATTGACTGGAAACAACAGGTTGTTATTTTTCAAGAAAATCAAGATCAAGAGGCTTCCATCAATGGTGTTCTTTTTAGTTTGAACAATCCAAAGCAATTTGCATCTTTTGAGTTTGGAGAGCGTCAACCTATCAAATACTTCTCAGATGATATTGGTTGCCTGATTTATTTACCAGAAAAAAGTACGCCAGAACAGCGAGCGTATTACGAGCGCAAAGCACAAATTATTATTAACGATCCCCACGAAGTGCCGCGTCATTTTTCATCCAGCCAGAAAGCTCATGGTAAGGACGAATTGTTAGAACTATTCTATAAAGGCTCTTCTAAGCATTATATTCAAAACCTTCAATTACACACCTACATTAACGGCAATTCATTGTTGTTCGAAGGAGTCGGTGATAAAAACCCAGCATTGCATTACACCTGTGGAACGTATTCTCAGTTACAAGAACCTGCCCGCAATCCATTTCTTGAAATTCGAGCAGGCCAATTGCCCGATAGTCTTTACGCCATCATGGATCAACTCATGTCATCTTATGCCATGGAACTTCCCCCTATCACGTCTCAACAACTCATGATTTACGGTGTTCAAATTGAGAACGTCAGCGGTTCTACTGTTTTCCTTCCACAATTCGATGGTGTATTTCGTTTTCAAGACAGCCTCGATTTTGGTGTCGTCATCGATACGATGAGTACCAGGGCATCCCTCATTGAAGTGAATTCAGCCAACACCTTCTCTATTGGTACAACGAATTATCACTATGAGCAGCTATCACCTAAAGAAGTGGTCGTTGGTATTTCCAAAAACCCTGTTCTTTCGCAAGTTAATGAGCCTCCTCTCCCACTCTTGCGCGGAAATCCAGAAGCTCTTTTAAACATTCAGGGAGAAGGGATTATTGCGCAATTTGCTAAAATGTTTCCTCCAGTAAAATATTCACGCAAATTCTTTCATGATTTGAGTTATTTTGAATTTCATACGAGGGAAATAGGCGAAAATAAGCTCAAAATAACTGGTGAAATGCGTTTTCCCAAGAAAAAAAAGGTATCGCTCGAAATATTGAAATTACTAATTAAACTCTAAAAAAACACTTTTAATCATCATGCTGAATTTGATTTAGCAATGCTTTGAAATAACCAGGGGCATCTTTCAATCGAGATCCATACCAGGAGAAATATTCTCCATCTACTAAAATCACTTGAGCCTTAGGAAACTCCGATTTAAACAGTTCTATATGTTTTTCCCGAAAAGGAAACGGCTCTGTACTCAGCATAATAATATCCGGATCATCAACCTCGTCAAGTTCGACGGCGGGATAACGCTCTCGGTTTTCGAGGACATTGCTAAAACCCAGCTGTTGGGTCAATACATGATCAATAAACGTATTCCTGGCCACTCCCATATAAGGTTTTTGCCAAATGAAATAAAGTACACGCTGGCCGACAAGGGAGTGATTTTTTAGTGTTTGAAAAGCTGATTCGATTGCATCTACCAACGCTGTGCCTCGTTCAAACTTTCCGCAGATGTCGGCAATATTGCGAATCATAGAACAACTATCTTCAAGCGTATATACATCACTCATCCACACTGGAGCCACAGATTGAAGCGCTTCGATATCTCGTTTTGAATTTTCTTCTTTGTTACCAATAATCAAATCGGGATTCAGAGCGCGCACCTCATCAATTTTGACATCCTTAGTGCCACCCACCCGCTTTTTATTGCGAAACCACTCATCCGGATGAATACAAAATTTGGTAATTCCAACTACCTCCTGGTCTAAGCCAAGGTCGTAAAGTAATTCTGTTTGGGAAGGAACAAGGGAAACAATGCGCTCAGGTTTTCTCTCCAGGCGAACATTATTTCCCATTTGATCTTGAATAATTTTCATCTAACCAATCGCGGCGATCAAATCGTGTCGAGTTACGATGTGATGATTGCCATTTCCAAGTTCTACAAGGGCTGCAGGAACATCTTTGGTGATTACCTTGGATAATTCTTTTATTGATGTTTCCGCATGAACGATAGGTAGTTTCGGGCCCATGATATCTCCAATTGGAACGTCTTTCATCGATTCATCATCCAGAATTTTATTGATTAATGTGCTCTCATCAATCATACCCACAAATTCACCATTCTTAGTTACCGGGATTTGAGATATTTTGTGTTGACGCATCTTGCCAACAGCATGAGAAACGAGCTCTTCTACACCTAATGTAATCATTGGCTTATCAATATGCCCCTGTATTAAATCTTCTGCTGTTTTATGGTCTTCTTCAAGAAATCCACGATCGCGCATCCAGTCATCATTAAATATTTTTCCAACATAGCGGCTCCCGTGATCGTGAAAAAGTACGACGACCATATCGTCCTCTTTAATCTCGTCTCCAAGTTGAAGTACACCCTTAACAGCTGCACCGGCTGAATTTCCGACGAAAATCCCTTCTTCGCGCGCCAATTTTCGCGTATAGTTTGCCGCATCTTTATCCGTCACTTTTTCGAATCGATCGATCACCGAGAAATCAACATTTTTCGGTAAAATATCTTCTCCAATTCCTTCTGTCACATATGGATAAATTTCATTCTCGTCGAACTCTCCTGTTTCATGGTATTTTTTAAAGACAGATCCATAACTATCTATCCCCCAAATCTTGATATCTGGATTTTTCTCTTTAAGATACTTACCAACGCCAGAAATCGTACCGCCCGTTCCAACACCTACCACAAAGTGCGTAAGCTTACCGTCCGTCTGATCCCAGATTTCTGGACCAGTAGATTCATAGTGCGCTTCGCGGTTGGAGAGGTTGTCATACTGATTCACATACCAGGAATTCGGTGTCTCTTCTGCTAAACGACGCGAAACAGAGTAATACGACTGCGGATCATCTGGTTCTACGTTATTCGGACAAACAATGACTTCAGCTCCTACAGCGCGAAGGATATCCATTTTTTCCTTACTTTGCTTGTCACTCAACACACAAACGAGTTTATAACCTCTTGATATACAAGCGAGTGCTAAACCCATACCCGTATTTCCAGAAGTACCTTCAATAATTGTTCCTCCCGGTTTAATCAACCCTTTTTCCTCAGCATCATCAACCATTTTAACAGCCATACGATCTTTCACAGAATTCCCGGGATTCGTCGTCTCGATTTTTGCCAGAACAGTTCCTTTGATGTTTTTCGTTAGTTTGTTAAGTTTGACTAAAGGCGTATCACCAATAGTTTCCAGAATATCATTGTATATCTTCATTCTTCTTCCTTTTTGCACAAAGTTAAAAAGTCATTTGGTACCACAGAAAAAAGTTCCTTAAAATTGAATGAGTCGTCACGAATAATACCGTTGTTTGCTCAAGGAACAACTATTCGAACCAAATATCATGAATCAACTCATCTCCAGCTAATTGATTAACGCGTTGAATAATTACTTGCTTACCAAATTGAAGCTCATCCCGCATTACTGAAGAAGTGAGCTTAATGTGAAGTACCTTATTAGAGATAAAGAGTTTCTCGGTCCTGTTGGCGACGGCTTTTCCCATCATCTCTTCCCAGGCGTTGAGCACATCCATCTCTTTCATCTTCCCCTCCAGTCCATAAGCGCGAAACATTTTATCCATGATTCGACTTATCTTTTGATCCTCTTGACTGCGCTCTTTTTCTCTCATTTTTCGTGTGTATTTATTTCTAATTCGGCGATCTCATCATTTTTTACTTCAAATGCCTTATAGGATATTTCATTTGTTTCAAAAATTCGAGCAATGCGATCGCGATCAGTATCTGTAATCATCACCTGTCCAAAATCCTGCTGATCCACCATTTGCATCAATCGTTCTACCCGATGATGATCTAATTTATCAAAAATATCGTCAAGTAACAAAACGGGGCGGAAATGCAATTGACTTTTTAGCCAATCATACTGTGCCAAACGCAACGCAATTAAGTACGACTTTTGCTGACCTTGTGATCCAAATTTTTTAATCGGTTGTCCCTTAATTCTAAAAATGAGGTCGTCTTTATGCGTACCTGCTGTCGTGTAATGTTTCTGTTCATCTTTGCGCCGCGAATGCTTTAACAATGTTTCGAGCGCTTCTTCATGTAACTGAGAATGATAAACCAGATCAACCTCTTCATTTTGATCGGAGAGCCATTGATAATATTTCTGAAAAACTGGAATAAACGCCTCGATGAATGCCTTTCTGCCTTTATAGATACGCTGACCGTGATCAACTAATTGCTCATCCCATACCGCAATACTCTCCTGGTCAAAAAAACCGTAACCTGCCATATTCTTTAGTAACGCGTTCCGCTGGCGGAGCACCTTTCCGTAACGAATAATATCATGCAAGAACTGTTTATCAAATTGCGCAATGATGCCATCCATCCACTTTCTGCGCACTTCACTTCCTTCAAGAATCAGATTGCGATCGTATGGTGAAATCATTACGGCCGGGAACAAACCGATATGTTCAGCGAGTTTGTCGTAGGCTACTTTGTTCTTCTTAAAAACCTTTTTTGTCCCCTTTTTAACTGCACAATGGATTTGTTCTGTTCTTCCCGCCCTGGACCACTCACCCTGTATCATAAAGAAACGCTCCTCAAATGAGATGTTTTGACTGTCCACCGGATTCATATATGATTTACACATACTCATGTAGTGAACCGCGTCGAGTACATTTGTTTTACCAGCCCCATTAGGTCCAATAAAACAATTGATATGCGGAGACAAATCGACCTCCATTTGTCGATAATTTTTAAAATTCACCAGGTGAATGGTATCGAGATGCAATTCATCAGTCACGACGCAAAAATAAACAAATTAGTGCGAAGAACGGGTTCTTGAAACACCGCTCAGAGAAAGTTTTCAACGCGAATCGAGCCACTGTTAATAATTTCTTCGCGCAGGATAAAAAAAAAACTTATTTTTGCATTCGCTTAAAAGAGCTAATTATGAGTGAAAACATTACGAAAGAAGAATTAATCGAGCAATTCAAAGGAAATAAAATCTTGAAATTCTCGGTTTATATTGTTGGAGCAATAGCAGTGGTTGTACTTGCTGTATTGGCCTATCAAAATTTTATTGCAGGGCCCAAAGCTGAGGCTTCGAAAGCAGAAATTGCAACCGGAATACTTTATCTTGAGAAAGATTCTACCCGATCGGCTATCGAAGAGTTCGAAATCCTCGAATCTGAATATGACGGATATAAAGGTGGCGAGGTGTCGCAGTACGCACTGGGTAATCTTTACTATGACCAGGGAGAGTACGAGTTAGCTCTGGATATTTTAGAAAAAGTAGACCTCGAAGACACCTATTTAATGACATTGGCTATTGGAACGCAGGGCGACTGTTACTCAGAGCTGGGTGATTATGCATCCGCTGTTAAACGGTATGTTAAGGCCGCTGAGCGCAGCGAGAATGAAATTACAACACCAATGTATTATTTCAAAGCAGGACTCAACGCAGAAGAAGCAGGAGATTTCGAACAAGCGGCAGCATTTTATAAAAATATTAAGTCAAACTACCGTACTTTCTCAAGTCAGAAAGGAATTGAGAAATACATAACAAGAGCGGAAAACTCAACAATCGAATAATTGTGGCGACAGCAGAGAAAGATTTATCCCAATACGATAACAAAAAAATTCCAAACGGTGCCGATTTTAGAATCGGCATTGTTGTTTCTGAATGGAATGATTCCATCACGGACAGTTTGTGTGAAAGTGCAAAATCGACCTTACTCAAGCATGGAGTTCAACAAGAAAATGTTATCATTCACCGCACACCAGGTTCTTTTGAACTGCCTTTAGCCGCTCAGTGGTTCCTCGAAGATGAAAAAATCGATGGCGTAATTGCTATTGGATCGGTTATTCAAGGTGAAACAAAACATTTCGATTTTGTTTGTCAGGCTACCGCTCAAGGTGTGAAAGATGTAGGGATCAAATACAATAAACCCGCTATTTTCTGCGTACTGACAGACAACAATATGCAACAGGCCATAGATCGTTCGGGTGGCAAACATGGCAACAAAGGCATTGAAGCAGCTGTTGCATGTCTTAAAATGATCAATTTGAAGAATAAACTAAAATAACAAGACGGTGACACTTATTAAATCTATTTCAGGAATACGAGGTACAATTGGAGGTAAATCTGGCGAAGGCCTTTCCCCGATTGATATTGTTAAATTTAGTGCTGCTTTTGGGAGCTGGCTTCAGGAAGAAAATAATGCCAAAAAATTAACACTGGTCATCGGTAGAGATGCCCGTATATCTGGACCGGTCGTCAATGATATTGTCATCGGAACGCTCAGGAGTTTAGGAATCAATGTAATCGATCTTGGACTTTCTACAACACCAACGGTGGAACTCGCCGTAGATCTGGAAAAAGCGCACGGTGGTATCATTCTTACAGCCAGTCACAACCCTAAAGAGTGGAATGCCTTGAAACTCCTCAATGAAAAAGGAGAGTTTATTAGTCAAGAGGATGGTAAAAAAGTACTGGAGCTCGCATCAGCTGAAGCGTTCGAATTTGCTGAAGTCGATGACCTAGGGAAAGTTACTCGCAATGATTCGTATTTTGAAAAACATGTTGAAACCGTCCTCGAATTGCCTTACGTAGATCGCGAAGCAATTAAAAATGCCAAATTCAGCATTGTTGTAGATGCTGTTAATTCAACGGGAGGAATTGCTGTTCCCCTTTTACTTGACGCGCTAGGAGTTGAACAAGTGGAAGGTATACACTGTGAACCTACGGGAGAATTTGCTCATAATCCGGAACCACTTCCGGCACATTTGGAAGATTTATCTACGACAATTGTTGAACGAGAAGCGGACCTGGGAATCACTGTTGATCCAGACGTTGACCGACTCGCTTTTGTCTGTGAAGACGGAACCATGTTTGGTGAAGAATATACGCTGGTTGCGGTGGCAGATTTCGTCCTTTCGCAAAAGGGTGGAGCCACGGTTTCTAACTTGTCTTCTACCCGCGCACTGCGCGATATCACGGAGCAATACGGTTACGAGTACCATGCAGCTGCGGTAGGCGAAGTCAATGTGGTTGAAAAAATGAAAGCAGTCAACGCCATCATCGGTGGTGAGGGCAATGGTGGTATCATTTTACCGGCTGCACATTACGGAAGAGATGCGCTCGTTGGAATTGCTTTGTTTCTGACTCACCTGGCACAATCAAAACAAAAGATGAGTGCTTTGCGTGACAGTTATCCTCAATATGTTATTTCAAAAAATAAAATTCAACTCACACCGGATGTCGACGTGGATGGAACACTGAAACGCGTTGCCGAGCAATATAGCCATAAGACAATCGATTTCACTGATGGGGTTAAAATTTACTTCAGCGATAGCGAATGGGTACACCTCCGAAAAAGTAATACGGAGCCTATTATTCGTATTTATGCGGAAAGCACAAGCAAAGATGAAGCTGAGGCACTTGCGAAAGGAATCATGGAAGACATTCACGCAAAAGCGTAACCCTGATTAACAACACTTATCAATGTGCCTCTCGCTATGTTCCATTGCCAACAGGCTCGTGGCAGGTCATCATAATGAATCCTTATGCCATAATTGGATCAACCTTGGGATAGTAAAAATATGAAGTGCTCGCTTATTTACAACTCAACAGAATAGCCAATTATCAAATTTACACTACTTTTGCAGGGATTGTAAAACTTTCCGATGATGAATGTATACCTCGACAATGCGGCAACAACACCCATAGCGGAGGAAGTCCTCCAGGTCATGATTCCTGCTCTGCGCAATGAATTTGGCAACCCCTCCTCCACCCACCAGTTTGGTAGAAAAGCGAAAGGAGCTGTCGAAGGAGCGCGAAAATCAATCGCTGAACGCATTCATGCTCGTCCTTCCAGCATCGTATTTACCTCAGGTGGTACTGAAGCGGATAATATGGCGATTCATACGGCGATCACATCATTACAGGTTAAAACAATCATCACTTCACCGATTGAACACCATGCCGTGCTTCATACCGTTGAAAACGTGCGCGACCATCAAAATATCAAGGTCGAAATGGTGCAACTCGACACAAAAGGTAACGTCGATCTCGACCACTTAGACTCGCTGCTTGAAGCTTCAAATCAACGGACACTCGTCTCTCTAATGCATGCCAATAACGAAATTGGAACGTTGCTACCGCTGGATGGCGTTTCTAAAATCTGCCGGGAACACGGCGCTTATTTTCATTCAGACACCGTGCAGACGATGGGACATTACCCCTTGAACTTAACAGCTCTCGATATTGATTTTATCACCTGTTCGGCGCACAAGCTACATGGGCCCAAGGGAGTCGGTTTCCTCTATGTGAATCCTGCCATTCCTTCCGTACCTTTTATTCAGGGAGGTGCTCAGGAGCGCGGTTTGCGCGGAGGTACCGAAAATCTGTACGGAATTGCAGGTCTCAATAAAGCACTCGAAATTGCGTACAACGCGATGGATAAACATCAAACACATATACAAGGACTCAAGACGTACATGATCGAGCAATTGCGTTCAACTTTTACCGACATTGCTTTTCACGGCGAAATCACTCCTGAAAACAGCTTGTACACGATACTCAACGTTTCTTTCCCTCCCAGTGACCAGGATACGATGCTACTCTTCTCACTAGATTTAAAAGGAATAGCTTGTTCGGGAGGTTCTGCCTGTTCTTCGGGTTCCAATCAAGGATCTCACGTACTTGGTGGAATTGATGCTGATGCCGAACGGCCGAATGCACGCTTTTCTTTTTCCAGATACACTACAAAACAAGAAATTGATTACACGCTCAAGGTTTTAAAGGAAGCTTATGAGCATTGAAATGCCAACCTAAGCCCCTTCGCCTAACTCATTTATATCTCCAATAATCTGAAACAGCTCATCCGCTTGCGACTCGCTAAAAACACCGTCAATTCCAAGGCTGTGATAGCGCTTAAACGAATCATCATATAACTTTGAAACGTCAAGCTCACCATTTTCAGTAAAGAAAAGCTTGACCGTATTTAAAAACTCAATTTGTACAGATGTCAATTCGTATTTATTGATAAAATTAGCAAAGGATTGATCTACCTGTGACTTGAGTTCTCCTGTTATCATGGGTGTTTGTTCTTTTGGGATTGTTAAAGGTATGGAAAAGTATTAAAATGAACTTTTATTTACTCTAAATCTACAAAGTGATAGCACACCGAACCTCCATTATCATCAAGGTTCGTGATGAGCTGAACGCCGTATTATTTCTTATCATAAATTTTAATCAAAACAGGGTCTCAATTTTATCGAGCGCTTTGAAGAAACTGTATTTCTCTCCAGTTTCATGTTGGTCTTTTCCAATGGGCGAAGTGCGTATATACATTATTTTTTTTCTATTTTCAGTAATGTGCATGACATATCCCTTTTCGTTAAAGTTGAATATGAAAATATTATGACCATTGTACTCTCCGGATTTTTCTGGGTTGTTGCTAACAGTTAATATCAGTTGTTTGTAGTCTCTTCTGAATCGCTCTTGATCGGTTACATAGTTTGAAGTTCCTGTCAAAAGCAAAATTGCCGTAATCATCAATAGTTTCATAATCAATCGTTTTAATTCGTTCTGTAGCAAAAATATGCTGGCAGTGTGCGGCGTATCTGCACACTAAAAATAACTTGAGAGAAAAATTACATCATATTCTGTTCATCAAGCGTCATAAAATGAAGTTTTTAAATTTTTTTAATGACTTGAAATGGTCAGACTGATGAATTTTTGGTCAACGGCCTGAAAAGCGCATAGACTTACAATTAATAAGTGTAGATTTCGCATAATTATTTGATTTTTAGTTTTGATAATTAGGTTTTTATGTGATCAATCACTATTGTCCGATTAAATCGAAAGCTACTCTGTTTTATACTACTACCTTTCATTTTTTCTTCTTAAATTCAAGGCTGTCAAAGTAAAACGATTTCCCTCTTCATCAATGATAAGTGCGGCCGGATGATCTCCTTGTGAT
>CAYFTH010000004.1:0-53448 GCA_964346075.1 uncultured Fluviicola sp.
ATAAAAAAATGTACCATCGCCAATTTATCTTGGGGTAAAGTAGCGGATATGCATTCAATATAAATGTTGGCTTACGAAATGTGATCCTTGGAGGGTATACTTATTGGAAGTTTCCCATAATCAGAACCAATTTGTATAGAGCAGAGCCCAATAGATGAGTACAAGTTGTAAGGGGAGCCGCAGGTATGCTGCCCACGTAAAGCGGTGTCCTTTTTGCTTGAATCGTTGTGCCATGTATACATTCGCCGGAAAAACGGCAATCAATAGCAGTATGAGTCCAATAGCAGTCCAGTGTTTCGCAAATTCAACATATATTCCGATACCGAATATGATCTCGAATGCACCAGAGAGGTAAACCATAAGCTTACGTCGTGGGATAGATGGTGGAACAATTTTGGAAAATGGTTTAGGGAAGATGAAATGCAATACACCGGCTAAAATAAACATGCCTCCGAATAAATATTGGTCAAGGTTCTCCATAACATTATTGCTTTATGCAGGATTGAATCACTACAAACGCGGAATGACAGCTCATTTGGAATAAGTATTTTTATTCTATAATGGAAGAACGCTTGCTGCCAATTCATTTATATCGTAAGAATATCTTTCTCTTTGCGCTCAATTCTATCTTCAATGATTGCGACATATTTATCGGTGATCTGCTGTACTTCATCCTCAGCAACCTTAGCTTCATCTTCAGACAAGCCATCGTTTTTAAGTTCTTTAATGTAGTCCATCGCATCCTTACGGTGATTTCTGATGCTCACTTTTCCCTGCTCACCTTCTGCTTTTGCTCGTTTCACGAGTTCTTTCCGGCGCTCTTCAGTCAATGGAGGAACATTGATGATCAGCATTTCTCCATTGTCTTGAGGAGCTAAACCGAGGCTCGCATTGACAATTCCTTTTTCACACTCCTTCAACATTCCTTTCTCCCAGGGCTGAACAGTAAGGGTGCGACCATCTAAAGTACCTACATTTGCAACCTGTGACAGTGGTGTTTGAGTGCCGTAATAATCGACCGTTACACTTCTTAACATATCTGGTGTAGCTTTTCCTACACGTATTTTTCGAAGCTCCTCGTCGAGATGAGCTATACTTTTTTCATTCGACGATTTGAACTCTTCCTTAACAATGTTCACCTCTTCACTCATGGTTATTCAAATTTGTGATCAAAAATATAAAAAAAATACAGGTCGGTCATCAGTCAACATCGAATTAATCGACTACGGTTCCAATACGATGACCTTCAATTAATCGTTTTAAGTTACCTTCCAGGTTCATGTTGAATACAATAATAGGGAGGTTATTTTCTTTACAAAGCGTAAAAGCCGTCATATCCATTACATTCAAACCGTTGGCATAGACATCGTCAAACGAAATGGTGTCATATTTCTCGGCTTTAGGGTCTTTTTCAGGATCCTGAGTGTACACTCCATCAACGCGCGTTCCTTTGAGAATGACATCAGCATTGATTTCAATTGCTCTCAGGGATGCAGCAGAATCGGTCGTAAAAAAGGGATTTCCTGTGCCAGCACCAAAAATAACTACTCGTCCTTTCTCTAAATGACGAACCGCCCGTCTTCGCACGTAAGGTTCAGCTATTTCCTTCATTTCGATAGCCGATAATAGTCTGGAGTCAATACCAGCAGATTCCAGGGCAGATTGAAGGGCCATAGCATTAATCATCGTTGCCAGCATGCCCATGTAATCGCCATGCGTGCGGTCCATTCCTCCCTGTTCGGCTTGAACTCCTCTAAAGATATTTCCTCCTCCTATAACGATGGCGAGTTCAACCCCGAGATCAGTAACCTCTTTGATTTGTTTCGCATATTTTGCTAATCTTTCGTTATCGATTCCAAATTGCCTGTCTCCCATCAGCGCTTCACCGCTTAGCTTGAGAAGAACTCTTTTGTATTTCATACTTGTTTTTGTATTGAGGAGTGAATTTGTTCGGAAAAATAAGACAAAAAAAAGAGAGAAACAATGTTCTCTCTTTTTTAGTTTGAATATTTATTAGCTTAATGAAAAGCGCTTGAATGCTGTTACTGTCAGCCCGGAAGTTGTTTCTTCCAGGAACTGTTGTACATTCTTTTTGTTGTCGCGCACAAAAGCTTGACTTAATAACGTATTCTCTTTAAAGAATTTGTTTAGTCGACCTTGTGCAATTTTTTCAGCAAGATCTTCAGGTTTACCTTCTTCAATCGCCTGATCTTTACCTACCTGAATCTCGTGATCAATTGTTTCCTGATCAACTTCATCTTTATTCAAAGCAACAGGGTTCATAGCAGCCACCTGCATGGCTACTTGCCGTCCTGCTTCTTCAACTTCGTCACCACTCTTGTTCAGACCAACAAGTGCAGCGATTTGATTTCCAGGATGATTATAAGCAACGACAGATTCGGCAGCAATCTTTCCATAACCAGAAAGATCTAATTTTTCACCGATTACTCCGATCTGCTCAGTTAATTTCTCTTCTACAGAGAGCTTTTCATCGTAAGCCGCAGATTTGAGATCTTCTACAGAATCCACGTCTTTATCAATAGCTACGTTCAAAAGCGATTGAACAAAGTTTCTGAAATCTTCATTTTTCGCTACGAAGTCTGTTTCACAGTTCAATTGAAGGATGTAACCTGTACTCCCTTTTGATTCTGCAAAAATAACACCTTCTTTAGCTTCGTTATCACCGCGCTTTGCAGCGACTTTTTGACCTTTCTTGCGCAGGAGATCAACCGCTTGCTCCATATCGCCATCCGCCTCGACGAGTGCTTTCTTGCAGTCCATCATTCCTGCGCCCGTCTTCTTTCTTAATTCGTTAACTTGACTTGCTGTAATTGCCATAATGCTCTTAAATTACTCAATTATTTATCGGATTCCTCCTTTTTTTCTGTTTCTGCAGCCTTTTGATCTTGGGCTTCTTCTTTTTTCGAATCAGCTTTTTTCTCAGCGTCCTTTTTAGGTTCAGCTTTTTTATCGGATTCGCCGGCCTTATCAGCCTCTGCTTTTTTATCGGCTTCTTCCTTCTTAGCCGCGGCCTCTTCCTTTTTCTTAGCAGCAGCTTCTTCTTTCTTAGCTTTCTGCTCTTTTTTATCAGCCTCTTGCTGTGCTTTGGCAGTCTTGCGTTCTTCTAGTCCTTCACGAATTGCTTCAGTGACATGATCAAGAATAACAGCAACTGACTTTGTCGCATCATCGTTAGAGGGGATAGGGAAATCTACAGATCGCGGGTCTGAATTGGTGTCAATCATTGCGAATGTAGGAATGTTCAAACGAACAGCTTCTTTCAACGCTATGTTTTCTTTCATGACATCAACGATAAAGATTGCTGCAGGCTGACGTGTCATTTCCGATATTGAACCGAAGTTTTTCTCTAATTTTTCACGTTGACGCGTACGGAACAACTTTTCACGCTTGTTGAGTGTGTCCCATGTACCATCAGACTTCATTTTGTCTATCGTAGCCATTTTACGGACAGACTTACGAGTAGTGGAGAAGTTGGTTAACATCCCACCAGTCCATCGTTCTGTTACGTAAGGCATGTTGACCGCTTTCACGCGATCGGCAAGAATTTGTTGCGCTTGTTTCTTCGTTGCTACGAACAAAATTTTCTTACCTGATTTTGCAATTTGTTTAAGCGCTGCACTCGCTTGCTCAAGATGAGCTATTGTCTTATTTAAATCGATTACGTGGATACCTTTCTGCTCATCAAAAATGTATGGAGCCATAGCAGGGTTCCACTTTCTTTTCATGTGTCCGAAATGTACACCTGCTTCTAATAATTCTTTAAATTCTGCTTTTTTTGACATCTTAATAAATTTTCATGTTTACTTTCCCTATCTGCCCTGAAAGGCAGGCTTTAGTAGGCAATTGCTGAGGGTTCTTGCGAAAAGTACTCAACAACTTGGATACTAAACAAGCGCCAAATAAGGATAAAATTCGATTAACGTTTTGAGAATTGGAATTGCTTCCGTGCTTTTGGCTGACCTGGCTTTTTACGCTCAACCATTCTTGGATCACGTGTCATTAGTCCACGGGCCTTCAAAGCGGGCTTGTGTTCCTCATCAATTTTTACAAGCGCACGAGCTATACCTAAACGGATTGCTTCTGCCTGACCATTCATTCCTCCTCCTGAAACGTTGACTACTACATCGTATTTTCCAGTCGTTTCTGTAAGCTCAAAAGCTTGCATAACCTTCGCTTGAAGAGTAGCGACAGGAAGGAAAGATTTATAATCTTGCTTGTTCACTGTGATATTACCTTTACCTTCCTTCAGGTAAACGCGTGCCACAGACGTTTTTCTTCTACCGAGTGTGTTAATTATCTCCATACTAATTATTTGATTGATTCAAGATTGAACTTTTCAGGCTTTTGGGCATCATGACCATGCGTTGATCCAACAACAACCTTTAAATTGGTATAAAGCTGATTCCCTAATTTGCTCTTAGGAAGCATGCCTTTCACCGCGTTCTCTACTAAACGTTCTGGACGTTTATCTCTTAATTGCTCAGCAGTTAACGAGCGCTGACCGCCTGGGTAGCCCGTGTGGCGTATATACACCTTATTCGACCACTTTTTTCCTGTTAACTCCACTTTTTCTGCATTGATAACGATCACGTTATCACCACAATCAGCGTGCGGAGTATAATTCGGTTTGTGCTTTCCTCGGATTAACTGCGCTACTTTGCTTGCTAAACGACCGAGCGTTTCGCCTTCTGCATCAACTAGTAACCACTTCTTATCAGCAGTCTCTTTGTTGGCAGAAACAGTTTTGTAACTTAATGTATCCACTTCTTTCTAATTTAAAAATAAGACAATAATCCCAAAATTGGGGCTGCAAAGATATAACTTCTTGATTTGAATCACAAATGGTTTGTTGAAAAGATTGGAAATTAAAGTGTCATAGGCTACTTGGCTCCTTTCTGAACGCTTTGCAGCACAAAAATAGTTTAATTTCTTCATAATTAAAGGCAAAATTCGATAATCAGGGGAATTGTTATCTTTGACTGACTTAAAATTGAAATTATGAGAATACGTGTTTTGTTAATGACCTTTACAGTTTTATTGACCGTAACAATCAAAGGCCAGGAAGAAAAGAAATCAATGTCACTGCGGCAAGCTGTACTCGGTCAGTACAGTTTATTTGCACCGGAGTCTGTTTTTGGCTTTGACTGGATTCCTAATACCAAAAAGTACGCGTTTATAAAAAACTATCGCGAACTTTGGTCGTCTGAATTGAAAGGCGAAGCAACAAAACTCATCAGCGTTGATCAAATTAATGAAACTATTGGGTCTGAATTGAGATTGTTGACTGCTATCACCTGGAAAGATGAAAACACTTTTTACGCTTCGTTTCAAAATGAATTTATCGTTTATCATTTGAATGAACAAGATGGTGCCTCCTTGTCATTGCCTTCTAATGCGAAAAATATGACGTTGCACCCTGAAAGCGGTCAGGTAGCCTATACAGTGCAAAATGATATTTTTTACAAGAAATTTTCTTCAGACCCTGTGCGCGTAACGAATAATGACGATCCCAATATCGTTTCGGGTCAAGCGATTGCGCGTAGTGAATTTGGGATTACAGGCGGACTCTTATGGTCGAATGATGGACTCAAATTAGCATTCTATCAAAAAGACGAAAGCGCTGTGCATGATTACCCGCTTCTAAATATTGATGAATATCCTGGAGAATTGAAATCGGTAAAGTATCCAATGGCCGGACAACCCAGTGAGCACGCTAAAATCGGAGTTTATGACCTGAAAGATAAGTCGACGCAATGGATAGAAGCACGCTCGGGGAAAGAAAGTTATTTGACCAATTTAACGTGGACACCAAACGATGAACACCTTTTGTTTGCCGAGGTCAATCGGGGACAAGATCACCTTTGGCTTCAGGTTTACGATGATGACGCACAGTTTATTAAAACAGTTTTTGAGGAAAAGAGTGATACTTGGGTTGAGCCTGAGCGTCCTCCTTATTTTTACACCGGATCCAGTGATGTCTTTGCCTGGATTAGCGAGCGAGACGGTTTCGACAACCTGTATTTGTATTCAATAGAGAATGGATTGGAGGAGCAACTCACAGATAATGCCTTCGTGATTAAGGATGTTTTAAAATCAACTGAAGATGGTTCCTTGTTTTATACGGCTACAGGTCCCAACCCCCTCGATACGAAGGTATATAAACTCTCAAAAAGTGGAAAGCAACATTTACTGACTCCGGAGGCGGGTACACATAGCGCAAAAGTCCACTGCAATGGCAAATATGTTTTTGATCAATTCTCAGCGCATAATATACCGAATAAATCAAGAATACTCAAGGGTGATAAAGTAATTAAGGAACTGATCGATGCTGATAATCCACTTGCGGAATATGCGGTATCTCCTGCTGAAATATCTACTATTTCGGCGATTGACAGTACTGAGCTATATACCCGTATGATTAAACCGTATAATTTTGACAGCACAAAACAATACCCTGTTTTAGTTTACGTTTACGGCGGTCCTCATGCTCAAATGATTACAAATAATTGGTTAGATGGTGCCAGCTTGTGGATGCACTGGATGGCAAACCAGGGATATATTGTCTTTACGGTGGATAATCGCGGTTCAGCTCATCGCGGAGTGGCATTCGAACACTGTATTCACCGAAATCTTGGTAAGTATGAATTGGAAGATCAAATTGCAGGTGCAAAATACCTGAAGCGCCTGCCTTTTGTGGATGATGATAGAATTGCTGTCCACGGTTGGAGTTTTGGAGGATTTATGACGACCACCATGTTGCTCAAAGCCGGAGAACACTTCAATGCTGGTGTTGCCGGAGGTTTAGTGAGTGACTGGAAGTTTTACGAAGTGATGTACGGAGAACGCTATATGGATCGACCGCAAGAAAATGAAGCGGGTTATGCTACTGCAAGTTTGTTAAATCATGCAGAAAAACTGGAAGACGACTTATTGATGATCCATGGTACAGCTGACGATGTTGTCGTGATGCAGCATAGTCTCAGTCTCGTTCAAAAAATGGTAGAGCATGGAATTCAGGTGGACTATTTTCCCTATCCCATGCACGAGCACAATGTGAGGGGAAAAGATCGCGTTCATCTCATGGAAAAAGTGTTAAACTACATCAAAGTACACAATCATTAATAGAACCTCAATAAAACACTATCTTTTTGTTAAAGAGAGGGTTTAGTCCTCTCTTTTTTTATGCACAAAGAAAAATTTTTCGTTATTTTGTATTTCTGTTTATAAACTAACACGATTCATACTATGAAACTACTACTTACCGTTTTATTATGCTGGTTTGCATTTCAAGTCTGTGGACAATCTGCCTATTCTTATAGTTTTTCTGGAGCAATCGATTCGTCTTTTGTCGGTCAAATTGAAGCGGAAGCAATGAAGTTGGATGGTGTAGTTGCAGCAAAGGCAAGATATAAGGTTGAAAAGAGAATGGGGGAAGTGCTCATTTACACGCAAGAGGATGACCAACAAAAAGAGCCTTATGTTTTTTCCCCTGGGGAATTAAAGGCTGTTTTTATTCGAAATAACCTGCAGCCTGGCGAATTGATTCAATTAAAAACTTCTAAATAGATCAGTTATGTGGTTAAAAGGTATAATTTTCGGGCTAACAGCTCTATTCTATACAGTTTTTTGCGGGGCACAAACGGACGGTTGTTCATTCTCGCCAGCTGTGCCTGTGACATCTAACTGTTCAGCACCAACGATTGGATCTTCTTCCGGGGCGTCACAGACAATTACTGGATGTTCAGGAAATGCCGATGATGACGTTTGGTACGAATTTGTCGCTACATCGAATGCTCATGAAATCACAGTAGGAGCAACAGCCAACTATGATCCCGTATTACAGGTTTTTTCGAATACCTGTTCTTCATTGATTTCCCTCGGATGTACTGATGATTTCGGGATGGGAGGGGATGAAACATTTACCTATACTGGTTTTACACCCGGTCAAACATATAAAATGAGAGTCTACCATTGGGGAACTGGATCGGGGTCAGGAAACTTCACCATTTGTGTGACCAATCCTCCAGCTCCTCCAGTCAATGATGAATGTACCAATGCTATTGCACTTAATGTGAATGCATCGTGCAATCCGCAGTCGTTTAATAATGCAGGAGCAACAAACTCACTACCAGGATGCTCCGGTAATGCAGATGATGATGTTTGGTTTAGCTTCGTGGCAACCAATGCTGTTCAGGATATTGTCGTGGAGCCACAGGGAAACATGGACCTCGTCGTGCAACTTTTTGATGGAACCTGTTCAGCCTTAACAAGCTCCTCTTGTGTTGATAATACCTTCTCGGGAGGTACAGAGACCATTAACGCAGTTGGATTAACTCCGGGACAAACTTATTATTTCAGAGTGTACGACTATTATACGGGAACGACAGGAGATTTTGATGTCTGTGTTGTCGGAACTCCTACACCCGCGCCCACGAATGACGAGCCGTGTGATGGTATTTTAATGCCAGATGTGACTTCAGCTTGCAACTATGCGACTTTTACAAATGTTGGAGCCACCACCTCAAGTGTGCTCGCGCCGTCATCTTGTGTAGGTGGCAGCGGATCAGCACAAGGTGGATATACGTCTGGAACAGCTGACGTTTGGTTTAAGATCGTGGTTCCATCGACAGGAAATATAAATATTACTGCCGAACCTAACCTGGGAGGCAGTGCCATAACGGATGGGGTGATGGCACTCTATCAGGGGGCATGTTCATCTTTAACACAGATCGCTTGTTCAGATGATCATAATTATCCAGGGTCATCCCATGATTTGTTGCCCATGATTTCTGAGAGTGGTTTAACACCGGGGGATACACTTTATATGCGTTATTTCGGTTACGGGACCCCACAAGGTGAATTTGGGTTTTGTGTGAATACAGCGCTGAACGATGATTGCGTAAATGCCCTCTATATTTGCGATATTAATGGTTATAGTGGATCTACAAATGCTGCCTACACTGCTTCACGACCTGGTAACATGCGCGGGAACGCTGAACAAAACGACCCGCCTAATTACACTTATACGCCGGGAACCAACACGGGTGGGATTTTCGGACAAGGTGGCTCCTGGGGGTCCGGGGCTCCCTATTACGATGTTTCCATCGAGAATAACTCCTGGATTTCATTTACTGCTTCAGCGGATTCTGCAGTGCTCAATGTTTCTATTTATGATTGTTTTGTTGGTAATTATCCCAATGGAGGGATACAAATGCAAATTTTCGATGGGGACAATTGCAGTAATTTTATACCGGTTTCAAATTTTGAAGAAAACAGTTCTGGCTTTACGATAACGGCCAATAATCTCACAGTAGGAGAGGATTATTACCTTATGGTTGATGGTTATGCAGGAGATATTTGTGGATACACGATTTCAGCCAATTTTGGAGTACAGTTTCCCGATATCCCAGATGTTTCTCCCATTTGTGTGGGGGAGTCTACAACCCTGACAGCTCCTTCCAATGCTACGAGTTATGAATGGAACCATAACGGTGCGACTTCGCAATCTGTGACGGTTTCCCCCAGTGTAACCACTACTTACACATGTGAAGTGACAGGATTGTGCGACTATAAGCAAACGCTTGAGGTGACAGTGGAGGTAAATCCATTACCTACGATTTCATTGAGTACTGGAAATAATACCTCAATTTGTGCTGGTGAGACGGCATCAATTGCCGCAAGTGGAGCTTCATCTTATAGTTGGAGCAATGGAGCAATTGGCAATACGATCAATGTGAGTCCGGGAAACACGACCAATTACACCGTAACAGGCACATTGGAAGGATGTGAATCATCAGAACAAGTCACTGTGAATGTGAATGCATTACCTGAACTCACAACGAATCCAACAGCAGTCGATGCAGATTGTGGATTGTCGAACGGAGCTCTCACGGGCGGAAGCGTTAGTGGAAATCCAGGTTTTAGTTACGAATGGACAGATGGAAATGGAAATAGTGTAGGAACCACACTTGATCTCAATAATGTTGCTGCCGGATTATATTCGCTGGAAATCACAGATGGAAATATGTGTAGTGATGATTTTGGTCCTTTCAGCATCTCCAATCCTGGAGCACCGCCGGCTCCTTCGTTGACAGTATCGAGTAATGCTGCTTGTGCTGGTGATTCGGTCACGTTTACTGCCACATCTTCTGATCCGAATGCCACATTGAACTGGTCAGGTCCGAATGGATTTAATTCGAATGATAACAGTTTTACTATTGCAGTGAACAGCACAACAGTTGGAAATTATTGTGTCGTAGCAGAAGTCGCGAACTGCGTAGGTCCTTCCTCTTGTGAAACTATATCAGTGAACCCGAATCCTTCCCTGAGTGTTAGTTCTTCTGCGCAGGATTCGATCGTTTGTTCAATGAATGATGTTACACTTTCTGGAGGTGGAGCGCCTTCGCTGAGCTGGTCAGGGCCTAATAATTTTTCTGCTGTAGGATCATCAGTTTCCATCAATAATGCAACTCAGCTAAATAGCGGTTGGTATTTACTTACAGGAACTGACGCGAACGGCTGTTCTTCGACAGACTCGGTGGAAGTTATGATTGCTCCACTGCCCGATGCTAATGCGACAGCTAACGGTGACAGTAATCCCGCGTTCTGCGAAGGTACGATTGGTGAGTTGTACGGTGACGGCGGCGGAAGTTACGAATGGTCAGGGCCTAACGGCTTTTCATCCACGAATCAAATTATCGCTGTTACGGATTTCACCTCGAATAATGAAGGGTATTACTTTTTAGAAGTAACGGACGAAAATGGATGTAAAGATCAAGATTCCGTCTTTGTTGAAAGTGCAGAATTTGATTCCGTAAACGTTACAGCCAACGACACCATCCTGTGTCCGGGTGAACCCCTTGTAATAAATGCTCAAGGTGCTGATTCCTATTCATGGACAGGGCCTGGTGGTTTTGAAGCGAATGGAAATACCATTGAATTTGATCCTGTTCAATTGGAGAATCAAGGCGCTTATATCGTTACGGGTACCACAGCAGAAGGTTGTTCTGGAAGTGATTCGGTGTACATCGAGGTTAGTACTTCAACAGATTGTTTATTTATTCCAGGATTTGTTTCACCAAATGGGGATCAACGCAACGATAATTGGGTAATCACTGGCATTGAAAACTTCCCTGAAGCAGAAGTATTAATTTACAATCGCTGGGGGAACCTTACGTACTATGCTTCTCCCTACGAGAATGATTGGAACGGTCAAGTGAACAGGGGAGTTAAGGTTGGATCTGAAAATGGTAAAGTGCCTGCGGGAACATATTTCTATGTGATCAAGCTCAATGATGGCGAAACAGATCCATTTAAAGGATATTTAGAATTGCAATATTAAAATTGAACGTATGAAGTTTACATGTTGGCATTATCTGTCCGTTTTACTGTTCATTGCGTCATTCTCTCATACGCTCAGAGCACAACAAGATGAACAACTTTCACTCTATAATTATAATCCACTGTATTACAATCCTGCCTATGCTGGTAGCAAAAGTGCCTTGAGCATTGTTTCGATGGCTCGTTTTCAATGGGTTGATTTTGAGGGTGCACCAAGTACACAATTTCTTTCGGTGCATACACCTGTTTTAGGACAGAGTTTGGGTATGGGGATCAATTTGGTGAATGATCAAGTAGGGTCAAGAAAAAGGACAGCAGCATATTATAGCGTGAGTTCAGGTATTCGATTGAATAAGAATAATGACCGATTGGCTTTTGGTTTATCGTTTGGAATGGACGTGATGTCCTATGACTTTACTGACTTGGCTGTTCAAGATCCGTCTGATCCATTATACGGAGAACAGGTATCCGCTACAAAAGGTAATGTAGGAGGTGGTATCTATTATTACAATGACTCGTATTACGTTGGTGTTTCCAGTCCGCGCATCTTAGAGTCAGAAATAACAAGTTCGAATGACGTTGTGACCGCATTAAACCAGCGCCATTTTTTTATAACTGGAGGAAAAGTATTTGACTTAAATAGTGTAGTGAAGTTTAAACCGACGACTTTGGTTAAAATAACTCCCAATAGTCCGCTCACTTTTGATCTGAATGCGAATTTTTTGTTGTATGAACGATTTTGGGCGGGTGCTTTTTACCGATTTCACGAGGCCGTAGGATTTAACTTTGTTTACAATTACAAAAATCGTATTCATGTCGGTTATGGATTTGAGTTTCCTATCAATCAGCTAGCTACGTATCAATCTGGCTCTCATGAAATTTTATTACAAATTGATATTGCTTCAAAAAAGCACCTTTTCACTTCACCTCGATATTTTTAGCGCATGAAAAAAATGATCGCAGTTAGTATTTTATTGATTCTGGGAATGCAGTTTTCTTTAGGTCAACTCAAAGCGAAATTAGCTGAAGGGCACTTTGAGAATATGGCTTATTATGAAGCAGCTCCCATGTATGTTGAATTAGCTGATAAGTTTATCGCTAAAAAGAAAGGTGAAAAAGAATATGTGTATCGAGCAGCTATATCGCTGGGTAAAATATTTCAATTTGAAAAATCGAATGAGTACTTTGATCAACTAGTCGGTATTGATTTTCAATATTTAAGCGAGCGGGATTACCTGATGTTTATCAATCAGCTTCGTATGGTCAGGCAATATAAACAATCAAAAAATGTGGCAAATACCGCAATGAATTTATTTCCGGACAATAGTGTTTTTGAGCGTATCGCAACGCAAGGATCTGAACTCCACAAAATACACCAGGATTCAGTCATGAATGATTTGGAATTACTAACTTTTAACTCTGATAAAGGTGATTTTGCACCGTTTATTTATCGTGATGGTATCGTTTATACTTCTAAATCTGTCAATAAGGGTTTTTTAACAGGACGGTATGCTTGGGACCACGGTTACTTCACTAATATTTTAGAGGTGCACAAGAAAAATAACGAATGGGGAAAACCTCAACCCTTGTCGGGTCCGTTTTTTTCCAGAAAGCACGATGGTCCAGTGGCATTTAACGAGTCAGAATCAAAAATGGTGATCACCCACAATTACAGTAGTAAAGAGAAAAAAGAAGGCGTGCGTTATCTTGCACTTTATTTGACATCTAAGAATGGGGAAGGGGAGTGGAAGCCATTGAAAAAATTTCCGCACAACGTTATGAATGCGAATACAGGCCACGGTTGTTTTTCACCTGACGGTAAACGGTTGTATTTTGCTTCTGATCGGTCTGGAGGAAAGGGGTTGACAGATATCTATTATTCTGATTTAGCGTATGGTCAATGGCAAGAACCAGTGAATATAGCTTCGGTGAACACAGAGGGCGAAGAAATGTTTCCGTATGTTAGCAAGGATAATAAATTGTACTTCGCCTCGAGTGGTCATTTGGGGTTGGGAGGATTAGATATTTTTATGTTGGATTTGAATAATCCAGGTGCTGAGCCTATCAATATGGGTGCGGGCATCAACTCTCCAGCTGATGATTTTGGTTTAGTCGCCGACTCGACTTTGGCTGCTGGATATTTTTCTTCGGATCGCGGTGATTTTATAGATCGTATTTACAGTTGGAAAAAGGATTATCCCGTGGTCGAATTACGTGGGAAAGTGTACGTGAATTATGATCCGAAAGAATATCTTCAGGAACAGGAAGTCTATCTCGTAAATCAAAACACTGGAGACTCTACGTTGCTCAAAACAGATGAAGGAGGTGCTTTTTCCTGTGAGTTAAAGTTGTTTAACGAATATGCGTTGACAACCCAGAAAAGATTTTTTGAGCTGGATGAAAAAGTCCGTTTATCCACTTTCGCTGTGAACCGTGATACGGTGATCGAAAAGGATTTAGTGCTCAATCCTACCATGATTACCATTAATTTAAGCGTGGTTAAGGCGAGTAACGGAAACCCCATACCTTCAGCTCTGGTTAGCGTCTTAAATCAAAAGAGTCAAAAAGACACCATGGTTTATGCCGACGAAAATGGAAACGTATCACTGCAGGTTAAGCGACATCGTAATTATTGGGCGCGCGCATCCAAAAAGGGTTTTATTGATGGAGAAGCTGGATTTAAGACGGGAAATTACAGCGATAAATATATCGAACTCGAACTGTCACTCTCAAAGATCAAGGCAGGAAAAAAATTCGAATTAGAAAATATTTTTTATGATTTAGATGAAGCCACATTGAGAGAAGAGAGTAGACACTCTCTGGACCAATTAGCACAATTTTTAACGGCGAATGATTTGAAGATAGAATTGAGTGCCCATACCGATTCGCGAGGAAGTCGAACGTACAACCAAAAATTGTCCCAGCGTCGCGCTCAGAGTTGTGTGGATTATCTAATTGAAAAAGGTGTTCCTTCATCCTCAATCAAAGCTCAAGGATATGGTGAATCCCGCCTTGTTAACCATTGTAAAGATGGAGTCGAATGTACCGAAGGAGAGCACCAGGAAAACCGAAGAACAGAGGTGGAAATACTCGAAGTCAATTAGTTTTTGGCATTAAAATTGATATAAAATATAAAAAATAGAGCTATGAAAAATTTAAACATAAAGTTAACTGTATTGATTGTTGGAGCGGTAGTTATTTCCGCATTCGGTCAAACAGATCAAACGGCGAAAACGGAATCGGAATATCAACTGATAAAAAAAGTTGAGCGCGCAGAACCAATTGATTTAGCTAAAGTGAATGCACCGCAGAAGAAGAAACGTAGCGTCAAAATCATGCGAAAGGAGATGCCGAAAAGGAAGGCTTTAGTCTATCCTGCAAAAGCGGTACGTCCAAAAAAGTAATGGTTGACGTTCAACATTTAGCATTACGTCGCTTTACAATGAGCGGCGTTTTTTATGAACAAAAGCATACACCTTATTTGTTATTGTATCCGTTTGTCCCCTGGAATTTAATTTTTGACCCCAGTCGATTCTGTTCAAATCATTTGTCTTTCTAGCCGTACGGTTGATTTTGGTGTTGAATGGGTTTAAGATTCCGAGATTGCTCTTTGTGAGAGGAATTTACAATTCATCACCATTATCATAATTCAATTAAATCGTTTGTTAAAAAAGTAATAGTTTAAAAAACGCCTTGTTGTTTTTTTAAATTCAGTAAAAAATAATTCGAATTTTATTTTTAATTGGCAAACTTATTCTACATTTGTCTCGAATTTAAGCGCAAAGCGTGCTTTGAAATTTATAAAGATGAGGTGAGAGACTGGCTCTATGATCCTCTGGCAACCCACTATAAGTTCCGATATTTCGGGATTGGAAAACCGGTGCCAAATCCAGATTCTGCAGTGAAGCAGAGAATATAAATATTATGTTATGAGAGCACAAAGTAGATTTACGGAAAAATTCAAACCACTGAATCACCCTATCTCTTTATCAAAATTATCGTTTTTCAGCGGCACAATGATGTGTTGCTGCTGTTGTTGGTGTATGTGCTGCTGTTAATCAACGGCTGAACATACACTTCCTAAATATTCGTCTCAAGGGCCCTGAGGCGTAGATTCTTTATTATTTATTCATTTTTTTTAAAACAATTATTATGTCAAAAGAAAATTATCATTTTGAAACATTACAGCTACATGCTGGTCAAGAAGTAGATGCACAAACGGGATCGCGAGCAGTACCCATCCATCAAACTACATCGTACGTGTTTAACGATTCAGAACACGCGGCGAATCTCTTTGGATTAAAGGAGTTTGGCAATATTTATACGCGAATTATGAATCCAACGACGGACGTATTCGAAAAGCGTATCGCGGCTTTAGAAGGAGGGGTTGCAGCCGTTGCCGTGGCTTCAGGTCAGGCGGCGCAGTTTATTGCACTCAATAATATATTGGAATCGGGAGACAATTTTGTTACTTCTCCGCACTTATACGGAGGAACCTTCAATCAATTTAAAGTTTCTTTTGATCGACTTGACATTGACGCGCGCTTTGCTCAGGGAATTGAAGTGAATGACTTTCTCGAGCAGATTGACGAAAATACGAAAGCGATTTACCTGGAAACTATTGGTAATCCAGCTTTTAGCGTTGCCGATTTTGATGCATTATCAGAACTGGCCAGAGCGAAAAATATTCCACTGGTGGTTGACAATACTTTTGGAGCGGGAGGTTATTTGTTCCGCCCAATAGAACATGGTGCCGACGTCGTTGTTGCTTCTGCAACAAAGTGGATCGGAGGTCACGGAACGAGTGTTGGCGGTGTTATCGTAGATGCCGGAAAATACGACTGGGGAAATGGTAAGTTCCCGGTTTTTTCAGAACCATCCAAAGGATATCACGGACTCGTTTTCTCGGATGTTTTTGGAAAGGATAGTCCGTTAGGGAATATTGCGTTTGCTATTCGTGCGCGTGTAGAAGGATTGAGAGATTTTGGACCAGCACTTTCTCCTTTCAACTCTTTTCAGCTCATTCAGGGCTTAGAAACGTTGTCGCTAAGAGTAGAAAAAACCGTGAACAACGCATTAAAAATTGCGCGTTGGTTAACATCCCGACCAGAGGTTGAGTACGTTAATTACCCAGGTTTGGAGAGTTCTCCTTATCACGAACGAGCTCTGAAATATTTGAAAAATGGGTACGGCGGTGTGTTGAGCTTTAAACTAAAAGAAGGAAAAGATGTGGCAGATGCGTTAGTCAATAATGTAAAACTTTTGTCGCATTTGGCAAATGTCGGAGATGCAAAAACCTTGATCATACATCCCTCTTCGACGACTCACCAACAATTGAATGAAGAAGAACAGGTGAAGTCTGGATCAATACCTGGTCTGATTCGATTATCTGCTGGTCTCGAACACCCAGATGATATCATTGACGATATTGCTTCCGCTTTGGAAAAAGCGGTTAAACACACCGTCAGCGCATAATCAATAGACACCCGAAGCTTGGTGAAATGCTTCGGGTGTTTTTAAAAAAACTTGAGCATTATGAGAAAAAAAGTCAGTTTTGATGGTTTGGTTCTCGAAGGAGGTGAATTCCTTCCTTCAATAAATGTAAGTTATTCTACTTACGGACAGTTGAATGAGAAAAAAGATAATGTCATCTGGGTCTGTCATGCCCTAACAGCTGATGATCAGGTGGATCAATGGTGGGAATCGTTGTTTGGACCTGGAAAATTTTTGGACTCCAATCGCTATTTCATTGTTTGTGCTAATGTGCTGGGCTCTTGTTATGGAACAACTGGTCCTTCCTCTGAGGAATTGCCGAATGGTTACAAGAGAAGACACTTCCCTTTTGTGACGATCAAAGATATTGTTCAGGTACATAACCGCTTAGCAAAATATCTGAAAATTGAGCGGATGCATTCAATTTTAGGCCCTTCCCTCGGTGGTCAGCAAGCATTGGAATGGGCTTGTCAAGAACCCAGTCGCTTTGATCATGTTTGTCTTTTTGCCTCGAATTCAAAACACTCTCCATGGGGTATTGCATTCAATGAATCTCAACGCATGGCGCTCTGGAGTGATGAAACGTTTCGTTCCAATTACAAAGCAGGCGGTAAATTTGGCTTAAAAGCAGCACGTGCCGCAGCTTTGTTGAGTTATCGAAGTTACGATTGTTACAGTGCTACTCAGAGAGAATCGCATGACTTCAAAATTGACAGTTTCAAAGCTTCTTCTTATCAACAATATCAGGGAGATAAAATCGTTGACCGTTTCTCACCCTATTCGTACTGGTGCCTCAGTAAAGCGATGGACAGCCATAATGTAGGACGTGGAAGAGGGGGGACTCGTAAAACCATTCAAAAAATACGGTCTAAAATACTTACTGTTGGCATTAGCTCAGATGTATTGTTTCCTCCGGCTGAACAGAGAGAAATTGCCGATTTTGCAGTAAGAGGTGTTTTTCGAGAAATAGACTCCATTTATGGGCATGATGGTTTTCTGTTAGAAGGTGGTCAACTGAATCAGTTGCTTCACGATTTTCATAATAATTTATTACGACCTAACGTGGCTACACAATTTAAAACAAACTATTTAAACTAAAAGTGATGAGTAAAAAAATAAATATTGGATTGTTCGGTTTTGGTTCAGTTGGACAAGGATTGTACGAACTGTTGGATCAAAACACATCATTCGATGCGCAAATCGAAAAAATTGTAGTCAAGAATAACGATAAAAAAAGAGCGCTGGACGAGAGCCATTTCTATTATGATGCGTCTGTAATTCTTGAAGATGAGTCGATCGACACTGTCGTAGAGCTGATCGATGATGCCGATGCGGCCTACAAAATTGTGGTAGCGGCGATAAAAAAAGGCAAAAATGTTGTTTCAGCCAATAAGAAGTTAATTGCCTATAAACTAGAAGAACTAAAAACCCTAGCCGGGAAAAACGACGTTTCATTTTTGTACGAAGCCGCAGTTTGTGCAAGTATTCCTATTATCAGGACGCTTGAAGATTACTACAATACAGATACGATTGAACAAATCAATGGTATTTGTAACGGAACAACAAACTATATATTCTCTCAGACCGATCGTGGTAAAAGTTATGAAAAGGCTTTGCAAGAAGCTCAGGAACTCGGTTTTGCTGAGAGTAACCCGACACTCGATGTCGATGGATTTGATGCCAAGTTCAAGCTGTGTATTTTGATTAAACATGCTTTTGGAGTGAGTGTACATCCTGATGAGATATTCAATTATGGTATTCGACACGTTACAAAAACCGATGTAAATTTCGGAAACCAAAGAGGGTACCGATTAAAACTGTTGTCTTCTGTTTACTTGAATAACGATCGACTTACTGCTTTTGTAGCACCACAATTTATAAAAGAAGATGATCTTAATTATACGGTTGATGGCTCCTTAAACGCTGTTGCTGTTAAAGGGAAATTTACTGGAGAGCAGAATTTAATAGGGATCGGAGCAGGACCACACCCTACAGCGAGCGCTGTTTTATCGGATATCAATGCCCTGCGAAACGATTACAGTTACCCGTACGATCAGGAACAGAAAAATGAAGGTGTCCATATCGATAACGAAAGTGAGATTCCTGTTTATATCAGAAGCTCCCATACTGAGGAGTTGTCTGCGATACCTTTTAACCAGGTGCACGAAGAGTTTAGAAGTACTGATATTCATTTTAAATCGGGGACTGTCGCTCTGGATGAATTAATGAAAATTGATTTCAATGGTCGACCTGATTTATTTTTAGCTGTCTTACCAGAAAATCTGTTTGCAAATCAAACTTCCAAAGAAGAGCGCTTAGAAGAAACGACTGTAAGTTAATACAAGGTAGAGCGAAAACAATACGGCATAAGTCGAGAGCACCCAGGGTTCCTGGACACAGTAATTTGCATTTCACCAGTTTCCAGTTTAAAAACAATAAAGAAATGCGTTCTCTTTTCTCTGAAGAGGAGGAGTGAAGTGGTTATTTTCGTTTTTCAACCCTTCGGTCGACGAGATCAAAGAAAAACTACTTTTATTGGAAAACGGAGAGAAGGGTTGAGCTACAGCTTCGGGAATGGCAGCGGTTTTCTCGACTTTTGCTGCTTTAATGAGCAATGGTGATCACGTTATTTCTTCCAATGCGTTGTTTGGGAGTACCGTCAGAGTTTTGAATACGATTTTATCGAAATGGGGGATTTCAACTAAATTTCTACTTTCTTCTGAGGTGAAAAAACTTAAGGCTTCCACCCATTACAAGGTTTATATATCAGGAAACGCCTTCGAATTCAGAATTCGATCTTATCGATATAGAAAAAGTTAAACAAGGCTGCAGGCAAAACGAACTAGCTGCTCTTGTTCAAAAATTATCTTGCTACTCCTCTTTTACAAAATGAAATTGTTACTGAACGATTAACTTTTTTCGTGAACGTATTTCACCTGCACTGTTTTTAAGCACGTAAAAATAATGCCCCCGTTCGAGATCATTGACATTTATTGAAAATGCCTTGCTTTTCGGTCGAAGCGTAATCACTGCTGATCCTGTGAGATCATAAACCACAGTTTGATGAATCCGCTCGCTCGATTTGATATTGAATTCATCGATAGCTGGATTTGGATAGGCCTTGACCTCTATACTATGTTCTTCCGTGTTGAGCACCACATCACTGTCAGCGATATAGTTGGCGAATCGTCCCGATTCTGAACCATCCACATAATTAATCGTGTAAGTCATAATGGGGTGTGGTGTATACGCGTTGTACCAGAAATAAATGGTATCCAAATTACTTGAAGAGGTCTGCCCGTTCATTTCATCCGTACTGGAGCGTATGATTTGAATGCGCAACACATCGTTATAGGTGCCCTGAGGTGTAGCGAGTGTTCCATACCCATCTGCCGTAACATTCAGATTTCCTTGACGATCAAAATTTTGCCCGAATGCATCATAAGTTCCCTGGAACATGTCTGTGTAACTGTCATTAAAACTCATAGGAAACTTCACTTGATCCTGTCCATCAGAAAAAATGGACGAGGCGTTCGTTGTCGAAAACCCGTAATAGGTGAGTGCTCCGTTTTGAACGTCAAAATAATTTGAACTACCCTGAGTTTCGAACTTGATATTCGAGTTGGGGTAGTTGGGTGAAGAGGCATTGGAGTAATTCAGTGTACTGCTGGATCCCGCATTCATTGATGAAAAATCCCAGGTTTGATTTGCGCCAGGATCACCTTCTGTATCCGAAGCGGATAGATTCGTGTTGGTAAATACGGTGTAGCTATCGCCATCGCTCGGGATATTTAAACTGGATAACGAGGGTTGAGCGCGAACAGCTTCCGAAATTAAAAGGCTCAATAAAAGAATTGATGTCAGATATAAATGTTTCATAATAATTAGTATTAAGTTCTTTCCAAATTAATCAAAATAACACCATTATCAAAATTTTACTTTTTCGTATTTCTATGATCACCACTAAGTTGGGCACTGATCAATTTTATATCCGCAGGCGAAGGAACATCTTCTATACAGTCTGTTGTGAGAGAAGCCATCTTTTGGCGTAGTATATCTGTTGCTTTTTCTACAATTTCGGCGTGATCGAAAGCCATTTTTGGTAACATCGAAAGCGGAAGCCACTTGGCTAGTTTAGCATCATCACCTCCCTGAATTTGACGTTTATTTTTTTTAACAAGCACTAAATGAGCTACGGAGATAACACGACCGCGGGGATCCCGATCAACTGCCCCAAAAGTGTAAAATTGCTGAAGATAGTGCAACGATAAATTGGTTTCTTCTTTGAGTTCGCGCTGGACGGCCCGCTGAAGATTTTCCGCTTTTTCTACAAAACCACCGGGCAATGCCCACTTCTTTTTACCATCTGGGTTTTTCCGTTCGATGAGTAGCAGTGAGAGCCCTTTTTTATCATAACCAAAGACAACAGCGTCGACGGCTACTGCAATATGCTGATTCTCTGCCATCATCTATTTTAATCTTCCAGGATATTCTTGAAGTGCTTTTTCAAGGCATTCGAGAGCCATCTTTAATTGATTGTGCTCGAGAACGTAGGCGATTCGCGCTTCTTTCTGTCCTAATCCGGGCGTCGCATAAAAACCACTCAACGGTGCCATCATTACCGTGTTTCCTTTGTGCTCAAAGTCTTCTAAAAGCCATTTACAAAATTGTTCGGTATCGTCTACTGGAAATTCAGCCACGCAATAGAAAGCACCTTTTGGCTTGGGGCATCGCACGCCGTCAATTTCATTCAAACCATCAACCATAGTATCGCGTCGCGCTATATATTCTTTTGTAACTTGTTGAAAGTAATCATCGCTCGTACTCAATGCAGCTTCTGCAGCAATTTGAGCAAATGTGGGAGGAGAGAGTCGCGCTTGTGCAAACTTCATCGCTGCATTGAGGACTTCCTGATTTTTTGTGATCATTGCACCGATTCGGGCTCCACACATCGAATAGCGTTTCGATACAGAATCTACAAGTACCACATTGTCCTCAAGTCCCTCCAATTGCATAACAGAAAAAGGTTGTGTATCTTCGTAACAAAATTCGCGGTAGACTTCATCGGCAAATAAAAATAGATCGTGTTTTTTTACCAGTTTACTAAGCTTTTCTATTTCGTCCTGTGTGTAAAGATATCCAGTTGGATTTGCAGGATTGCAGATCATAATCGCTTTGGTGTTTGATGTGATCCGCTTTTCGAAATCCTCAATCGGCGGTAAAGCAAAGCCATTATCAATTGAAGAAGTCACAGGGATGATCTTAACACCAGCACTTACGGCAAAGGCATTATAATTCGCATAAAACGGTTCTGGAATGATAATTTCATCCCCGGGGTCACAACACGTTGAAAACGTAAACGATAATGCTTCAGAACCACCAGTTGTTACTAGTAATTGCTCATGGTTAATGGTAATACCAAATTTCTTGTAATATTCAGCTAATCCTTTCCTGTACGACTCAAAACCCGCCGAATGCGAATATTCTAAGACTTTCAAGTCGTTATTTTTAACGGCCTCCAACGCACTTTTAGGCGTCGAAATATCGGGTTGTCCAATATTGAGGTGGATGACATGTTTTCCTTTTGATTTAGCCGTCTCTGCATACGGAACTAATTTCCGAATCGGAGAAGAAGGCATGTTCTGTGCTTTATCTGACAATCCTGGCATATCTTTTTGTTTTAATTTCAAGGTCAAAAATAGGTAACGAATTTGGTTTCACTAGTTTTTTAGAAAAAAAATAAACTTTTTACCAACCCTTGAAACATAGATTACGTATAGATAAAAAGTAAAAGTCAGCAGTAAGGATATTGGTATCCTGTTTGAAGTCTGGCAAACTTATTGTACATTTGAATTAATAACACAAAAAAACAACGCTTATAGAAACATTTTTACTCGATTTAATTTGTTGAATTTATTGAACTCAAAAAACAGAGTAATTATGAATATATCTGAACTAGAAGATAAAGCGTTAATCTCATTATACCTTGATGGTAAAGAATCCGCCTTTGAAACCTTGTTGATGCGTCACAAGGATAAGATCTACAATTATATTTTTATGAAGATTCGCGATCGGGCGAAATCTCAAGATATTTTTCAGGAAACCTTTATAAAGGTGGTTAAAACGTTGAAAAAAGGAAAGTACAATGAGGAAGGAAAGTTCCTGCCCTGGGCGATGCGTATTGCTCATAACCTAATCATTGATCACTTCCGCAAAGCGAACAAAGTCCGTATGATTTCCGAATCAAGTTCGAGATCAGATGATTTTAATATTTTTTCAGTTTTAGAATTAGAGGATGAAAACGTGGAAGATACCATCACGCGTAGTGAGCTACAACAACAAATGGTTGATCTCATCAAATATTTGCCTGAAGCTCAAAAAAACATATTAGTGATGCGCATTTTTAAAGAAATGTCTTTCAAAGATATAGCAGAAAAAGAAGATGTAAGCATTAATACGGCACTTGGACGTATGCGTTATGCATTGATCAATATGCGGAAAATGATTGATGAGCACAATTTGGTGACCCATTTCTAAAAGTACTATTTATAATTCAACAGGAGGTTTCCGCTGATGCGGTAAATCTCCATGTAGGTTTGAATGCGCTGAAATTGTAAGTTAATCACTTCCATTTCCGCGTTGAGTAATGAATTCCTGAGCTGCGACAATTCTATGCTATTCATTTGACCTAGCTTGAATCGTTCTAATCCTAGTTTGTATGCACGTCTTGCATATTGAACATTAGCATTAGCCACATTGACCAATTGATTTCTTACTTCGTACTGACGAATCAGGTTGATGGCGTTGGTCTTTAATTCTTTTTTTAGCTCAGACGTGTTCATGGCACTAATTTTCTCCTCGATTTTTGCTACTTCTACGGCTCGTTTATTTTTCCAGTTATCGAAAAGACTGTATCGCAAACTCAAATTGGCGGTATAATTGATTTGTTGAGTTTCGGCATTGAGATTATCATCACTGAGCGATCTGAAGTTACCGAAACTCGGACTTGCAGCGAGTCGAAGGTTAACGGTAGGGTATAAGAACGAGCGTTGCATGTCTGTATTCATGGATTGCAACTCTTGATTGATCATCTGGTTTTTGAGGTTTTGGTTATTTTCAGCGACATTTTGAATCACATCTTCTTCTGAAAAAGGTTCGATGATGATATTGAGCGAATCAGTGAGCTTAGGAAAAGGCGCTTTTATGAGCTCTTCCATAGGTACATTCATCAACAACAGGAGATTGCGGTAAGCATTTTCTAAAACAACCTCTTGCTGAATGATCGATATACTATCTGAATAAAGTTGATTCTGCAGTTGGGCCAATGCCAATTGATTAGATTGTCCTAATTCGTATTTTTTTGCTTCGTACTGGACTTGTTTCTTTGTGGCCTTTTTTAGGGCTTTTAATGTGCTCAGCTGGGCATCCTGCATCAAAACATTATAATAAGCGTTCAGTACATCAAACGCTGTGTTTTCCAGAACGACATTCGCATTTCCATTACTCTGTTTCTCGAGTTGAGCGAGGCGTTCTTTAGTAATTTTGACGCCCATTCCTGTAAAAATATTCCAGTTTGCCGAAATCCCGGGACTGACGGAACGATTGTAAATTAATCCCGGTGTAAATGTAAATGGATTGTTGGTGTTATCTGCAATCGCATTATTGACACTTGCAGTGAGTTCAACAGTTGGGAAAAGTCCAGCTTCAGACCACTTATTGTTTTTCTCTGCAATGGCTATACGCTCATCGGCAATTTGCATTTGATAGTTATTTTCAAGTGCTGTAATTACAGCATCTTTAGCTGATAACTGTTCCTGTGAATAGAGCGGATTGATCAGCAGTGATATGAATGTTATGACGTAAAAGTATTTCATCATTTTTGCTTTTCTTTTATAGCTTTTACATTGTGCAATGCAGTTTCAACAGCTTCTTCATCTGGTACCCGACCGTTCCAAAGGTATTGAAATAGTCGCTTCAGATCATTCCCAAAAAGGATGGCCGCTGGAAAAAGGGCTAATATAAATAACGTACCGAACAAAACTCCAAATGCAATAGATACAGCCATGGGGATGAGGAACTGAGCCTGCATACTCGTTTCGGCAATGAGCGGAAGTAATCCTGCAACAGTAGTAATTGTTGTAAGTAAAATGGGGCGAAAACGAGCTGTAGCGGCATTAACTGCTGCTCGACGCGCTGTTTGTCCTTCGAGGATGTTTTGGTTGTATTTGTCCAGAAATACGACGGCATCGTTGATTAAAACGCCGAGAAGTGCGATCATACCAAAAGCACTTAGAACGGAAACTGGAATACCAACAATACCATGACCCAGTATGGCGCCGGCAATTCCTGCTGGTATTACCAGGAGTATCAGAAAGGCCTGGAAAAGCGAGTTAAAATGAAGGGTGATTACAATAATCATCGCAATCAAAACAATAACAGTAAGATATAACATACTATTTCCAGTTTTCTGC
Organism: uncultured Fluviicola sp.; assembly: GCA_964346075.1. GTDB lineage: Bacteria > Bacteroidota > Bacteroidia > Flavobacteriales_D > Crocinitomicaceae > Brumimicrobium. The sequence continues at coordinate 25,326 of CAYFTH010000004.1, forward strand.
GTCCGTTCAAACTGTCCCATCTTTTTAAATGTAACACCTGGGTAAATGGATTGAATTTTAGGCACAATTTTGTCACTGATTCGCGTGTTTAAAACCGCCACAGAATCAGGGTAAGTGGCAGTGGCATCTACTCTGATTTGACGAATACCATCTCTTCGTTTCAAACTTTCCGGACCGCGATTGATTGAGAATTTGGCTACTTGTTCGAGTGGAACGGCTACGCCATTCATTGTTTTTATTTTCATGCTTTTCAAATCAGCAATTGTATTGCGGTCTTCCTCGGGATAACGAACCCATATTTTAACTTCGTCAGTGCCGATAATAACGCGCTGCGCCTCTCTTCCAAAAAAGCCATTTCGAATTTGATTGATCACTTCGGCCTCTCCAAGACCGTAAACTTCAGCCTGAGGCAAAAGATGAACATTGACTTCTCTTCTTCCATTTGGGGTATTGTCTTTGACATTTTCAACACCTTTGAGTTTTTTTAATTCCTTTTCAAAGGCATGACGCGCCCTACTGAGCTGGTCAAAATCATCTCCCGAAATACCAAATTCGATATCTGCACCAAAACGATTAAAGCCACCGACAAAAAAGTCGTTGGATAATTGACCTTCAGGACTGTTTTTGATCTTGCGTATGATACGATTCATCAGCGTGTCAACAGGCGTTCCCTCGTCGGGTGAATCGTAGTATACATTGAGCATACCCGCATGATTACCTCCCTGCCCTAAATTCATTGTGGCACCTACGGTACTGGTGTAATAGGATAGCAGCGTGTCACCAGTTTCCCGGGCTATGCGATTGTTCTCTTCAATCAGCACTTGCTCGGCACGTTGGATAAATTGTTTGGTCTTTTCTTTAGTATCGCCTGGTGAGTAAGCGACCTCAATGTTAAAGAAATCGGGTGGTATGTTTGGAAAGAACGTAACACCAATGAACCCTTTTTGAACCAGGATGATTGTGGAGATCACGAAAATTAAAGGGATAAAAAAAGCAATGCGCCGAATTCGCAATAATTTAGCTCTGAAAATGGCAAATTGCGAGGTGAATAATCGAACGAAATCGAGAAAAATGACGTCGCGGACCTTTTTAATCAACCAATCGGCTCCTTTTCGTATAAAACTTTCAATTGGAGCATTGGAAAAACCATTGTAAACAAACAGGGCACCGACAATGATCATAGCAAATGGAAACAATAACGTGCCCATGGATGGATCTGGAACGAAAAGACGCGTGGCCCAAAAAATAACGACTACACCCAATAACATGAGTGCCACACCTTGCCAGGTTTTTAGACGGGGAGCTTTACTCTCGCTGAACACTTTTTTACTGGATAAATGGGACGGAAGTATAAAAAATGCTTCAATCAAAGAGAAACCAAGGCATGCGATAACGACAAAAGCCATCTCGCGCATCATCTCTAATCCCTCCACAAAAAGTAAGACAGAAAATGCCAGTATAGTAGTTAATATCGAAGTAAATACTGAAGGTAAAACCTCCATTGTTCCATCGATTGCCGCTTTTGGAGCTGCTTTTCCTTTTTCAAAATGTGCGTAGATGTTTTCGGCTATTACAATACCGTCATCGACCAGGATACCAACAACGAGAATCATTCCGAAAAGTGAAATCATATTGATGGTTATTCCATACCAAATGCCAAATATAAACATGCCTAAAAAAGAAAATGGAATACCAAAAGCCACCCAGGCGGATAATTTTATATTTAAAAATAGCCCAAGCGCCAACAACACTAATACCAAACCAAAGATTCCGTTTTCACTTAGCAATTGTATCCGATCTTTCAACATCGCATTGAATTCGAAATAAATCTCAAATGAATAATTATCGTGTGAAGCATTGAATGATTTTTTATAATCGCGCACGGCCTCAGATATTGCTGCTATATCTTCATCGGCTGTTTTTTGAATTTGTAGCGATATCGAGGGTCTACCGTTGAATTGTGACTCTTGAGACCCCTCTGCATAGTCAAGCGCTACATTTGCTACGTCTTTTATGCGAATGTTTTCGCCACCAGGGGTGGTGCGTATAATTAAATCAGCCAACTCATCAGGATTGGTTGAACGATTGTTATAACGAATGTTCATTTCTCGCTGGTCACCGCGAATCATACCAGCGGTGATGTCGTTGTTTTTTAAATTAATAGCATTAGCTATGGCTTCCATGGATAGTTGGTAGCGCAGCAAATCATTTTCACGAATCTGGACCACCAGCTCATTTTCTGGAAAGCCTTGTTTCTCAATTTGTGTAATCACTTTGGTGTTGAGCAGATCACGTTCCACTTCATTCGCTAACTGAGCCAGTTCTGTTTTTACACTTTTATCCGATGACATAGCTGTTATACCGACAAAAGCGACATTGCTCGACATACTATTCGTTTTCAACCGCGTAATGATGGGTTTCTCAGCTCCTTCGGGAAAACTGTTAATACTGTTGACGGCGTTTTCCACATCGCTCAGCAACTGTTCCATATCGGTATCCTGAAATGCACTAATCATAATCTGAGCGGAGTTCTCGCTCGATGTAACATCAATATGCTCTACGCCCTGAAGTCCTTTGACGGATTGTTCGATTTTGATGCTGACCCCATCTTCCATTTCTTCGGGGGAGGCGCCAGGATAGAATACAGAAATTGAAATTTTATTTGGATCTAATTCAGGGAAGAAGGATCGATTGAGATTAAATAAAGACCACAAACCGAAAAGCAACACCAATGCTATAACGGCATTCGTCCATAAGGGACGCTCAATGAAAAATTGAATGATTTTGCGCATGTTGGATTACCTTTTAATTCCTGTGAAGGTTGTAGTATCTGTATATGATTCCTGAGGCTGTAAAATGATCCAGCTCTCATTTTCGAGTCCTGAAACAAATAAAGAGTCGCCTTTAGAACCTAACAATTGAACTTTTTTCGCTTCGATATAAGGCTCTTTATACACTTGAACCGTTTTGTTCTGAATAGCGTGTTCGGGTATCACTGCGGAACTATCGGCGAGCTTGTGCTGAATGCTGAGATTGACAAACGCTCCGAGTGTGAGCGGGGCAGCTGGCTTAATTGAGAAATATGCATCAACGGATTGTGTTTGCGTGTTAATGTTAGGAGCGGTTCGAATAAAGGTTCCAGCACCAATGGTATCGTTTTGTGCGTCCGTAATCAGTATTTCTGAAGTATTCTGGAAAGCTTTGAGCTTGTCGATGTTGATAGGTGCTTTTACTTCGTAATCTCCTGTTTTAGCAATTGAGAATAACTGCATTCCTGGCGTGATCATCGAACCTGGTTCTACAAAACTTTCTACAATAACACCGTTGAAAGGAGCGACATAAATGTATTTTTCTATTTGGTTCTCAGTGGCCTTGATGGAATAAAACTCTGATATGACATTCCGGCTGTGCAGGAGTAGTTTTTCTTGTTGACTTTTGATGGGAGGAAGGTCTGGAAGTGGAGCAGAGGGAGATATCATACTGAGATAACTCCTCCATTTTGATTCTTGTTTTGGGAGATCCAGCGCAACATCCGGCAAAATACCTGTGAGTAAGTTGATGAATTGGCTTCGTCTTGAAAGGAGGTTATACAAGGCTTCTACGCGATCAACTTTTACGAGTATATCGTTTTTTTGGAATGTGGTTCCAGGCTTTAGGCTGCGGTTATCCCGATCAATTTCTCCCTGAACTTCCATGGTCACGTTGAATTGTGATTTCCCCTTGATTTGCCCATAAGTTTCTATGATTTCCGTTTGTGGAAAGTTATAGACTTGATGGATGGGGACGTAACGTTCTGATTGAGGCTCTTGATCTGAAGAAGATGTTTTGTCCTTATTGACCATCGGAAAATAAATCAGACCCAGCACAATGAGGAAAATCACGAGGATAATTACTTGACGCGTTTTCATAGAATATCTATTTATTTGCAATAGTTCACAAAAATACGGCAAAAATTAACGGTAGAACAGCCAAATGTTGTTTTCGAAAGCGTCATTTTTTAGGTGGCTTATAACCTGTATTATCGGTAGTTGAAGGTCTTTCGAAAGGGTTGTAAGTGCGATTGCTTTTGTCTTATAATTTGCAAAATGCATGTTGTTTTAAGTTGTCAAATAGGTGTAGCGGATGTTATTAACAAACTATTCTCTTATTGTTAATAATATTGTTGAAAAACAAAAATATCCATGTTCAGAATCGCACCCAAGCGCCTTAATTTTGTGCTATAAAATAGCAGGAAGTAACGATATGCTTAGTTCAATTTTTAAGAAGAAATTTACAGATGATCAACTCGCAAACGTTTTTGTGAATGGAGTTATAGCGGCTGTAGATAAAGGTTTTGACGAGGTCGCTGCCATGATCGAAGAAGATCCTGCGTTTGTAGAGCCTCCAAATTTAAGAGCGGCACGCGACGGTCACTTTACCATGATTGTTATCGTTGCGAATGTGCGGTACCTTCAGGATAGTTTTTCTCCAGAACAAGTTAAAGCGCTTGAAAACGTGATTTTTAAAAAGTTTGCGAATGCATTTGATATGGATGAAAAACAGTTTTTGAAGTATTTTAAATCATATTCCAGCTTTATGTCTCGCGTAAATCATCCTTCTAAAAGCGTATTGTATAGCATGTCGAAAGGAGTTTTTTACAAATACAAGCTCAATGATTGTCAGGACGACTATTTCAAGCGTCTTGACTGTCCTAACCCACTATTCCTTAAACGAATGGATGAAATTATGAAGCATTTTATCTGGAATTGGGAAGCTTTCTTTAAACGTTATAAAATGGTTGTTTAGCCATAACCTGCAGAACCGCCTTTCAGCCAGAGCTAGTTTTATCAATGTGTAAATTGGAGCTACATGCAGCGCTACTCTCGCTGAAAGTCACCATTTTTCCACGATTCAATAAATTTACTCCAGGCCGCTGGATTCAGTAAGTTGTTTACGGGAGTTTGTCCCTGTGTATATAATTGTGTCTGTCGTTGTTGCGTTTCCCAGTTGTAGGATAAACTTCCGTCTGTAGGTACTTTTGCAGCAGCAAAGGCTAAACTTTCGCCCGACAATTGACGTTGAGCTCTTCGCAATGCATCATCGTAAGGGTCCATTTCAACAAAAGCACGGGCAAATTCTTCACGCGAAGGCCATGGATAAACGTCTACTTGCGGTAATTCCATAGTATCAGGCGTCATGACATGAATAATTGAATATCGCGTTTCAGATAGCGTATCAGGGACGATATATGGGCTCGGTTTAAAACCAAAGGCATTAAACAGAATCGTATCTCCAGGGCGCGTAACAAAACTAAAGTACCCGTAGTAATCTGACATTGTTCCTTTTCCTGTTGTTTTATCTACAACAGAGGCATAAGACACTTGATCTAAACTGTCACTGGATACAAGAACCCCGGAAAATTGAATCAGATCGGGTTTTTCCTGGGCAGATAGCTGAAATATAATGAGTAGAAACGCTATGAGTGATAAAAATTGCTTCATAATTCTTTATTGTTTGTACTAAAAATAATGAAAAGATATGATTTCGCTGCTGCAGAAGCTGATTTTTCTGAGTATTAACATAATTTAGTAGCTCTATGTCTGATAAGCAAACGTTTCCTGCATGTTTATAATTAAAAAAGTTGTTGAAACTCCTCTTTGAGAAGACGTATTGTAATTTCGGTGGGAAGTTCATCAATCTCAGCTACGATAGTAAAAATTTTATTGCTCAAATCTGTAGCTGTTGCTTTTTCTTCCAGTTGATCGGCCGCGATATTGACGATTTTAACAGTTTCTTCTTTACTCTTTTTAACCATTTTCCAGGCTTGAGGTGAGATGTAGAGCTGCTGAACAACATTGTGATCAAATTCCTGACGTATTGTTTGAAGTAATTTGCCCTGCAGCTCTTTGGCAGATAGCTGAGGTTGATGTGTGCGCATGACTAAGCTATGCGGATTAATGCGTTCCATTAAGAGAACCACACGCTGAAAAGCTTCCATACGAGGTTCAAGGAAGAATTGTTGACGCTCTTTTTTGAGTTCACCCCTGAGTTGAGACATTTCTTTCTCACCGGACTTTTTGAGGAAAAAGTAGACTATGGCCACTGCAGCTGCAGCTGGAATTAAAGCAATGACTGATTGAGCGAGTATTTCCATGATGTATTATTTGTACAATGATATTCAAAATTAATATTGCCCATGAGATAAATGCGATGTACGGCTATTATTTTTTTGAGTGTACCAATCATGTATTTTCTAAAAATCCCAACCCTGTTGCGTTGAATATCGTTATATTCGTATCCATGTTAAAATTGAAACCCACTTACTATATGATATTGCTTTGTCTCATGACCCTGATGAGCTGCCGCAAGGAAAAAACTTCCTGGGATACGGAGTGGGTAGGGCCGTTGGTGACCGATTCGTTATTAATTACTGATTTCGTAAATGATTCCACACTTTCAGTAAATTCAGATGAGTCCGTTCAAGTGAATTTGGAACGAAACCTTCTTGATCTGAATCTTTCAGACCTTGTTACGTTGCCTGATACTACAATTGATCAAACGTTTTCGATTAATGCTGCTAATCTCACTGTTGGTCCTGGTACGCAATTTATAGATGAAGTGAAAGAGCACGTTTTCCAGTTGGATAACATTACTTTAACAAAAGCACGTGTTTCTGCGGGTAAGGCTGTAATGACTATTAAGAATCCTATCGAATCAGCAGGCGTTTTTAAAGTTGAACTTCCAGGAGTAGAAAAAGATGGTCAACTTTTTGAACAAACTGAAATTGTTGGGGCAGCGGCTAACGGAGAGGCCAATGCTAAAGTTTTAACACTGGATTTGAGTGGTTATACCATCGATTTATCAGGGGAATCTGGCAACCTTTACAATAGATTGCAAAGTCGAATGTCAGTAACAACTGCTCCCGATGGCGACCCTGTCACGATTACAGATCAGGATGTGTTTGAATTGACTGTCCAATTTGAAAAAATGAAAGTGAATTACGCCAAAGGTTTTTTTGGTAAACAACGTTTTACCGATACGGCACGCATTGCTATACCTGAATTAAATGCAATTGTCAGTGGTGGGGTAAACATAGAGGATATTGATTTATCTTTAATGTTAGTCAATGGTGTTAAGGCTGAAGCTCAAGGTGAAATTGCTTTAATGAGGAGTGTTAATAAGCAAGGTGATGAGGTAGGCCTCAGTCATCCTTATTTTAATCAAACCTTAACCATTAATCCAGCTGTTTGGGACTGGAATAATTTGACACCTTCGGAACGTATTATTTCTTTTACCGAGAGTTCTAGTAATATCAAGGCATTTATTGAAAATTTGGGTAATACTTATGATGTGGGATATGGAATAACCTTAAACCCATGGGGTAATACTTCAAATGGGACGAACGAAATATTTCCTGAAAGCCGTATCGGTATTGAGCTAAGTGCCAATTTTCCTTTAAATATGGCGATAAGTGACCTCGTTGTTCAAGATACCTTTGATTTTTCTTACGAGCAACAGGACAAGCTTTTGCGTGTTTTGAGTGGTATGTTTTTACTTGATGTACAGAACAAATTTCCTTTTGGTGCAGATATTCGGTTGTTTTTACTCGATGAGAACAAAGAGATCGTACATGAAATTGAAGGAGGTCAACCGATCTCTCCTGCTGCGATAAACGGAAGTGGTAATCTTCATGTAGAACAACGTGAAAGGATTCGTTTTCCTGTTGATGAGATGGTGGTTGATGATTTAATGCACGTCAAACATATCATAGTCTCTGCAAAATTTAATGGCTACGAGTCACCTTACAATTCCATTTATTCAAACGCAGGAATTAATTTTCAGTTAGGGACAAAATTTCAATTGAAAACTGAGTTATGAGGTTTATAATATCCATCGGTTTTTTGTTTGTCGTATTTAATTCAATTCAACAAGAATTAATACCTACTAATTACGATACTTTAGAACGTTCTCACGGAATTGTTGTGGAAGGAAATGCATTTTATCATGCCACATCGATCAAGAATGAATTGTCCGGAAAGTTTTTATTTGGGGGCTATATTGATAAACAAATCAAAGATAGAACGCTCAATGCACATAATGAACCTAATCGGATAGGAGGTGGGACACGATTGAAAACAACTTATTACAACGCCGATCAACCACTTTTTTCCAAAGAGCATTTGGGATGGCAGATAAGCGTTGGTCAGAACTCACATTTTTCGGGTAGTTATAAAACTGACTTGTTTCAATTATTGATGTATGGTAACGTTTCATTTAATGAAGAGCAAGCAAATTTCTCTAACACCTATTTATCATACACGAATTTTTGGACAGTGGGCTTTGGTCTTCATAATAAGAAAACGAAATCGTTCGTAACTTTCAATTTGATTTTACCTACAAATGATATGCAAATAGATGTTTCCAGGGCAACATTACAAAAGCAACAAGATCAAGAAGCATTGAGTTTAAACATGTTATCAGAGGTTGAATTATTGAAGAGTTATCCTTTTTTTAAAGGCGCTGGAATTGCTTTAGATTTTGATTATTTCGTTCCATTTAGTACTCCTTTAGGGGGTGGAAAAGATTTTTCAGGAACGTTTAAAATTAGTGCTCGAAATATTGGAGGGTACTTCTTGAATAAAGTAGAGAGTTACTCTGTTGACAATACGCTAATGTTTGAAGGACTTTCGCTAGATCAATTACAAGAGGAGTCAGAAAATATTGGTAAGGTCTTACGCGATACGCTGGGTGCTGAACTGAATAGTGGAAGCCGTTTGAGATGGAGCCCAGGGTTTATACAAGCCGGAAAAATTGTTGAATCCTTTTCGAACAGCAAGTTACAATCGTTCTTTGGAATTCGAATGTACACGAATTTGAACTATCAACCGTTGATCTATTTGGGGGGTGATTATCGACCAATGGAAAATCTATCTTTTGGATTACAAGGATCTTATGGAGGATATGGAGATTTCCGGGTAGGGAGCTATATCCACTTGGTCTTAGATCAAATTACTTTAGGTATTGGCTCTGAAGATGTACTTGGTCTTTTTTCAAATCAACAGTTCGGTAATAGTGTTTTAATAAATATGTCATGGAGTTGGTGAGAGTTTTTTTTACGATAATTGTAGTTGTTGTTGGTATTCCACTTGTCAATGCTCAAACAAGCTTTTATAAAAAGTATTCAGGAGGAGCTTTCGATCAGGGAAGGGGAATTGTACAATTACCTGATTCCTCTTTCGCGGTTACGGGAGGTAGTTCTTCTTTTGGTGTGAATTCAGGTCAGGCTTTTCTTATGCTTGTTGATTCAAGTGGTAACCATTTATGGACAAAAGATTATGGGGGGAATGGAACTGAAATGGGGCAACGTATTTTTTACGAACCCAATGACGGATATTTTATTTTTGGTCATTCGAATTCTACACCTGCTGAAGGTTATGATTTTTTCGCTTTAAAAACAGATGAGAATGGTGTCCAGGAATGGTTCAAAAATTATGGCACAGAGAATTGGGAGCGTTTGTGGGATGCCCGACGTCTTTCTGATGGTACTTATTTCTTGGTTGGAGAAACGGGGGGGGTGACAACTGACAAGAAAGATGTTTACATGTTAAGACTGGATGGACAGGGTGATTCAATTTGGTCAAAAACGATCTCTACATCCAGGAATGATATTGCTTATGCAATTGATACATTGACTGATACTACAGTAGTTGTCGGGGGAATTCATGGTAATAACGGAGCAGAAAATGGTTTTTTAACGGAAGTCCATTACGATGGCACTATTTTATGGAAAAATTTTTACGATCAAAACGGGGTTACGGAAGTTTATGATATCCAGACATTCGGTGGAGAAATCTTTGCTGCGGGTTCGATAATTACGAGCAGTTATGAACTTAGAGATTTATGGTTTTTGAAAACTGATTGGAGTGGAGCTCAGGTTAACGACTTTACATTCCACTATTCAGAAGATGATTATCACGAAAGTTTTGCAATTAAAGATGTAGGTGGAATGTATGTATCGCTATCTTCTTACTCGCCAGAACTTGACCCTTTCTCAGGAGGACGGGATGTTTTTATAAATAAATTTCATACTAATTTGTATTTTAATAGTTTCGCACAAGCCTATTCCGGATGGAACAACGATGAAACGAATCAAATGATACCGACCATCGAAGGAGGAATAGCATTTGTCGGAACAGCTAGTGATAATCGTGAGTTTGATTCCGAGGGTTCAGATGTGATGGTTGTGAAAATTGGTCCTAATGATGAAATTACTATTGATGCCGATAAAGAAGAACTTGTAAAGGTCGATAAGAATGAGTTGTCTACTAAATATGAACCGATTTATCCCAATCCCACTGAAGATAAACTGTTTTTACCAGAGAAAATTCAGAAACTCGACATCACCCTTTACAATTCGCTAGGTCTAATCTTAAAAAAGTTCAAGTCTCCTGGAGATATGATTTCTCTAGGTTCGTTTTCACCGGGATTTTATTGGCTTTCAGTGGAAGTTGAGGGCGAACAGTACTTTCAGAAAATAGTAAAGAAATAACCCGACCTACCATTCCAGCGCATCATCACCAAACCAATCACCCTGGAGGCGCAATGTCTGCTCAATAACATCACGGACGCAATGTCTACCCCCTGGATAGGGTGATTGATAGTCTGCAATAGCCTTAATTTCAACAGCTGCATCCTGGGGGCAGGCTGCTACACCAGCCCTTTTCATGACGGCATAATCGGGAATATCATCACCCATATAAAGCACTTCTCGATCCTTTAATCCAACTTGTGCACTCAATTTGTCGTACACTTGCATTTTATTTTTCGATTGTAAAAAGACCTCCTTTACTCCCTGTTTTAACAAACGATCCCGTACGGCTGTTGAATTACCACCCGTAACGATATATATCGTATAACCTTTTTTTACTGCATGCTGTATCGCATATCCATCACGTGAATTGAGCGCTCGAACTACTTCATCCCGCATTAAATAAACGTTGCCGTCGGTAAGCACCCCATCTACATCGAAAATGAATGTATTTACAGCCGTTAATTTCTTTTTATAACTCATGATTATATTTTTCTTTGATCGATTCACTTAACAATTTGTAGATTGCTCTTGTTCGACCACTGAGAGAATTTAAATGTTGCTCAATTACTTTATAGTCTCCGCGTCGGGCTGGTCCGGTTTGGGCTTCTTGCGGATGCATATAGTCGAGTTTTTTTACTGTTTCCCGAATGAGTGGTTGAAGTAAGTCAAAATTGATCTTATGATCTTTAACGTGATTGGCGGCGATGCTGTACAAGTGATTTGTAAAATTATTCACCATCACTGCAGCAATGTGTAATTGATAGCGCTTTTCAGAATCAGCTGATAAGACTGTGTTGCTCAGGCTACTGGCTAACGAGTGCAGCGATTCAGCGAAGGATTCGGAGTTTGCTTCGATTAAGAAAGGCACTGACTCAACAGCTACAGCGCGTTCTTTAGAGAACGTCTGAAGCGGGTAAAAAACGCCAATGCGATCGCGGTCCGGTACGGTTTCCAATTGAACACTTCCAGAGGTATAGGCTATAGGAGTCTCACGGGGAATATGCTCACTTGTTTGAGCAATAGCTTGATCTGGTACACAAAGAAGTATTAAATCGGTATTCCCTTGTGAGTGAACAGCTTTAAGATCATTGATTGGCTTTGCTTCAAGCTTGTTGGCAAGCGCTTCTGCCCGATCATAATTTCTGCTGAACACAAACGAGATGCTATATCCTTTTTTATGAAGGGCCTGGCCCAGATGTGTGGCGACATTCCCACTTCCGATGATCCCTATTTTATTCATTTTGCAGGCTTTTTTGTAAATGTACTACTGTTGACTGAACCTTCACAAAAAAAGCAAAATTAAACCGATTAGACGGTCATCATTATGTATTTTTGTAACTCTAAACAGAAGATATGTTAGATCGAATTTTGAGGGAGCTTTTTTCCATGCGCATGATGGCCATAGGGTTAGTTTTGTTTTTATACGCCATTGCTCACGCTACATTTGTAGAGTCTGACTATGGAACGCCCGCTTCAAAAATTGCGGTCTACAATGCGACGTGGTTCGAAATCCTCCTTTTATACCTTTCGTTGAGCCTAATTGTCAACATATTTCGATACCGCATGTTTCGGCGCAGCAAAGTAGCTGTCTTATCTTTCCATTTAGCGTTCCTGGTCATTATTGTCGGTGCTGCTTTAACCCGTTACATTGGCTTTGAAGGGCAGATGCGAATTAAAGAAGGGCAAACTTCAAATGTGATTTTTAGTGGGAGTCCGTACTTTTCACTCCAATCAAATGATCGGGTCAATCAATATACTTATGAAGATCAGAGGTGGTTGTCAGAGGGCGTTGAGAACCCGTTTTCTTTTGACTTTCAACTGCCGGATCAGCCGAAGGTACAAGTGGATTATGTCGATTATCAAGAAAATATGATTGACACCGTAATGAGTGCTGATTCATTGGATGGCAAGGCATTAGAGTACGTTGTTCGTGGTAAAACGAACTATATTTTCGCTGGCAATCAAAAAGCCATTGGAGGAATGAACCTTTCTTTCGAACGTGAAGGAGCAATACCTGGAGCTAAAATATGGGAGGAAAGCGGTAAGTTGTTCATACAATCTATTCAACCTTTTCAACGTGTTGATATGATGAAGCTCTCTCGTGAAGATCGCATGAAAAATGGACTCGATCCGAGTAAGGTGGATCGTGTACCCGCAGATACAGCCGTGCCTTTTTACGCTGGTCAACTTTACATGTTTGCCGGTGAAAGTCTCATGTTTAAAGGTATGAAGCGTAATGTTCAACAAACGCGAATTAAAGCGGAGGAAAAAGGTGCAGGACGCAATTACCTGACCGTTAAGCTGTCCAGTAAAGAACGGGAACGCACTGTCACTTTTCCAGGTGGAGTTGATCGTATATCAGAAGACCATTACTTTCAATTTGCTGGTTTAAATTTCGCGCTCTCTTATGGTGCCAAACCGATTCAAATTCCATTTCACATAAAATGCCGCGATTTTCAGTTGGATCGCTATCCAGGATCGGATATGGCGAGTTCTTATGCTTCTGAAGTAACGTTAATTGATTCATCGGCACAAATTGAACACGAGCGTCGCATATTTATGAATAATGTCATGGATTATGAAGGTTATCGCTTTTTTCAATCGAGTTATTTTCCAGATGAATCAGGCACGATTTTAAGCGTAAACTATGATTGGTGGGGAACGAATGTGACTTATTTGGGTTACTTACTCATGGCCATTGGAATGATCTTAACGGTCACTTCACGATCTGGTAGAATAAGCGAATTGTCCAGATTGGTGCGGAAATCACGGGAGAATCGAAAGAAGAAGTTAAAAACGGCTATTGGTATTCTACTGTTAGTTGGATTAGGTCAGTCAAATACCTGGGCGCACAACGTAGACGCTACGCACACTCACCAGCATGACTCTACGCACCAACATTCACACGAGGGTCATAATCACGATGAATCAAAGCAGAATCAACGAAAATCGGCGTTTCAGGTAGAAAATATCGAGATCAAATATCCTTCACCATCGGGAGCAGACCAAGTAGCAGACCTTCTCGTTCAGGATCACGATGGACGTATAATTCCTTTTCATACGCTGTCCGATAAAATCCTTCGAAAAATTTATCGCGATCATCGCTATCAAGACAAAAATGCTGTTCAGGTCATGCTGGCATTTCATCTATACGGACCTAAGCTGTGGATGGATAAACCGCTATTATATGTATCCACTAAAATACGCGAAGATCTTGGTGTAGGAGATCATATTTCGCTGCGCCAGGCTGAAGATAAAACAGGAAATTTTAAATGGTTGAATGATTATCAGGAAGCTCATGAAAAACCTGATAGCAAAAAGAGTGAGTACGACAAAAAATTGATGAAATTGGGCGAACGTTATCGCGTGCTGAAGCAAATATTTTCTTTCCAATACATGCGAATTGTTCCAGTTCCGGGTGATAAAAACGGTACTTGGGTAAGGCCATTCGACCAGCAATTGAAAGGGAAAGATCAAACCGGAAATGAATTAGCAGCCCAATTTTTAAGAAAAAGCTATCAGGCAGCACAGGGTAGTATTGATGACGATGAAGTAAAAAATTATTTGGATCAACTTAAAGCAGTTCAGTGGTCTGCTGTAGAGCGATTAAAGAAAATTAAATCGAATAAAGATCTTCCCACTCGTGCTCAAGTCCAAACAGAAATAGTTTATAACGAATTCAAAATTTTCGACAAAGTACAGTTTATATATCTTTTAATCGGAGCTTTACTATTAATTCTGTTTTTTAGTCGCACATTAATGACTCCGTCGCTTCAACGCGAACGCAACTTTAAAATTATTACACGCGTCTTCTTCGCCATTGTTGTTGTTGCATTTGTGGCGCATGGTGCTGGATTAGGGATGCGTTGGTATATTTCAGGACATGCTCCCTGGAGTAATGGGTACGAAGCAGTCGTTTTTATTGCGTGGTCGACATTGTTGGCTGGCTTCTTTTTTGCGCGTAAAAATCCCGTCGTGATCGCCGCTACAACGCTTCTTGCCGCAATGATGCTTTTTGTAACCGAATTGAATTTACTGGATCCTGAAATCACGCCGCTCCAGCCGGTGCTCAAATCCTATTGGCTCATGATTCACGTAGCCATCATTACTTCGTCATACGGGTTTTTGGGTATATCTGCAATCCTGGGACTGATTAATTTGTTGTTGTATATCTTTAAAAATGAATCCAATAAAAAACGGCTGAGCATGAACATTAATGAAATTACTGCCATTGCTGAAGTAGTGATGACAGTTGGGTTGTTTATGTTAACAATAGGCACTTTCCTCGGGGGAGTATGGGCAAATGAATCATGGGGACGCTACTGGGGATGGGACCCTAAAGAAACGTGGGCACTCGTTTCTGTGTTGACTTATGCCGTGATTTTACACCTTCGATTTATACCCGGTTTAAACAGCCGATTTTTATTTAATATTGTGAGCTTATGGGGGTATTCCTCTATTCTTTTCACGTTCTTTGGTGTGAACTTCATATTAGTGGGTCTCCACTCGTATACTCAAGGTGAAGGTGTTGCTACAATGCCAACTTGGGCCTGGACAACAATATGGGTGTTTGTCTTGTTTACTTTAATAGCAATCGTCAAATATTTGATGGATCAAATAGTTAAAAAGAAAAAGTAATTATGAATTTACACGATTTTGAAGTAGAAGATATCAAAGGAGATAAGTTTGATTTGTCCCAATTCAAAGGGAAAAAAGTGATGGTGGTGAATACGGCCTCGGAGTGCGGACTAACACCACAATATGAAGGTCTTCAGAGTCTTTATGAAAAAACGGATCGATCATCATTTGAAATCGTGGGGTTTCCGGCGAATAACTTTGGAAAACAGGAGCCAGGATCGAATGAGACCATACAAGGCTTTTGTCAGAAGAATTATGGTGTTACCTTTCCTATGATGTCAAAAATAGCAGTCAAAGGTGATGATCAGCATCCACTTTACAATTGGTTGACAGATGAAAGTAAAAAACACGATCAACACGCAGAGGTGAAGTGGAATTTCCATAAATTTTTGATCGACGAAAACGGCGAATTTGTAAAGAGCGTTGAGCCCACAACTGTTCCGGAGGATGATGAAATAACAAAATGGATTAATGGCTGAAAAGGTAGACATATTAGCGATTGGCGCTCATCCAGATGATGTAGAACTTTCTGCAGGGGGTACGATCATTAAAAGCGTTTACCAAGGTAAGAAAGTGGCAATCGTTGACCTGACAGAAGGAGAACTCGGTTCGCGAGGTAGCGTGCGATCCCGCTATGAAGAAGCAGAGAAAGCAGCGAAAATCATGGGAGTTTCGCACAGAGAAAATGTGCGATTACCGGATGGTTTTTTTGAAGAAGATCGAGAAAGTCTGTTGCGATTAATACATCATATCCGACATTTTCAGCCGTCAATTGTATTGGCCAATGCTGAGCGAGACAGACACCCTGATCACGGTAGAGGAAGTGATTTTATTTCGCGAGCCTGCTTTTTGTCTGGCTTGCTAAAGATTGAAACCTCTAGGAACGGTGAGCAACAAGAAAAGTGGCGCCCAAAAGCTATTTATCATTACATACAAGATCGATATATTAAACCTGATTTTATTGTCGATATTTCGGAAGAAAAGAAGCGAAAGTTTGAAGCTATAATGGCTTATGAAACACAATTTTACAAGCCAGGGATGAAAGGTCCTAAGACCCCTATTTCGGGTAAGGAATTCGTCGATTTTCTAAATGCGCGAATGATGCAATTTGGAAGAGACATTGGTGTGCAATTTGGTGAAGGGTTTACCGTAGAACGACCCGTTGGCGTCAATGACCTTGACCATATTCGTTAAGTCTGATAGTGCTCTATTCGGAATTATTCGGTATTATTGATGTATGGCGAATGACAGACAGATATTACTTCTGACGAGTTGGTATCCCAGTGAAGTAAATCCAACCTTGGGCAACTTCGTGGAGAAACATGCTGACGCAGCTCAAACAGTTTCTGGAGTAGTTGTACTTTACGCCGTAGCATCACCTTCTTGTTCAGAAATTAAAATTGATGATCGCCACCGAAAAGGGCGGAGGGAGGTAGTCGTTTATTACCCCAAATCTCAGGTTAAAACACCAATCATTGCGCATTATGTAAAGCGCAAACGATTTTTGAATGCCTTGCGGAAGGGGTTTGAGAAAATTGATAACACTAATTTTCATTTGGTTTATCTCAATGAAGCTTTTCCTGCCGGAGAATTTGCGATTGAATTGCTGAAGAAACACAAGTTACCTTATATTCTATCTGAGCACTGGACTGGTTTTTTAGACCAAACCAATAGGTTTACAAAACTTCCTTTTTATGTTCGCGCAGTCTACCGGCGCATTTTTAAACATGCGACAAAGGTGATGCCCGTATCAGAACATTTGGGCCGGTCACTTCAAAAATTGGGGTTAATAAATGAATTTACCGTTTTACCCAATGTGGTCAATACAGATTATTTCTTTCCGCCTGAAAATAAAGAAAGTTCCGATAAGTTGCGTTTGTTGCATGTTTCATCATTTGATAATGATCACAAGAATGTCGAAGAAATGCTCAGAGCCATCCAGCAAGTTGACAGGGATTTTGAATTTCATATTATTACAGAAGGTCCTGAGAAACACGTTTGGGATGCCATTCAGCGGACCAATAATGATTCAAGTCAATTTTCGGTTAGTAGTCGATGCAGTCCAAAAGAGGTTGGCGCTGCAATGCGTGAGGCTGATCTTTTCGTTTTATTCAGTAATTACGAAACCTTTTCAGTTGTTCTCGCCGAAGCCTGGATGTCAGGTTTACCTGCCATATACACAAAGTGTGGGGGGTTGACTCAAATTGTGGATAAACACCTCGGTCATCAAATCGCTATCGGTGAAACAGAAGAATTAAGAAAATCGATTGATTCGTGGCAGGTACAGAATGTTGAAACGGCATATATTCGTCGTTTTGCTCATCAATTCTCATTGCAGTCGATAGCAGATGAATTAGATTTTATTTTCGATAAATGTTGTGTGTGCAACGATCAGTAGTTTCATTTTTGAATGAGTAATTTTTATTTTATATCTTTGTACAAATTGTTAAAACTTTAATACTATGAAAAAACTTTTACTATTGGCGCTCAGCGTCGTTTTCGTTAGTGCAGTGAATGCGCAGGTCATCTTTTCCGGTGAATCTCCTGCGAGTATTCAGGGTGCTTATGATATGGAATATGCCACACCTGGTGGTGGTTGGGGCGTACCAGATTTGCTTGATCCGAACAATGCAGTTTTAGATACTCTTGTTCAGTATTTTGATGGGAGTCCTGCTGATTCTTTAGGCTGTATGGTTGCTACGAATGCTGGTGATTTACAAGATCAAATTGCCATTTTGTACCGCGGTGATTGTCAATTTGGAACCAAAGCATTGAATGCTCAAAATGCCGGGGCAATAGCATGTGTGATCATTAACAACGAACCGGGAGGTCCTGTTGGAATGGCTCCTGGTAACGATGGAGCTAGTGTAACGATACCACTTGTTATGATTGGCGATGTGGCAGGTGAAACACTCCTCAACGAGATGCAAAATGGTCCTGTCGAAGTATTTATTGGTAACAAAACTGGTTTTTATCCCAACGATGTGGGTACAAATGCTGGTGCAGTTCTTCGACCAGAATATGCGTCAACTCCTGCTCTGATTGCTCAGGACGATACCGAATATGAAGTTGAACTTGGAGCTTGGGTTTATAATTATGGTTTCCAGGATCAAACCAATGTCAACATTTCTGCAAAGATAGAGTACAACGGAACTGAAATTTACAACGATACAGCAACAGCCGTTGATATCGTAGCGTCAGATTCGAGTTACTTTACACTATCAACATTTTCTCAACCAACTTATGGTACAGGAAAGTATGAGCTAACTTATACAGTAGGTAGTGATTCTTCTGATGCTTATTCTTTTGACAATACCTATACGACTGCGTTCCATATCAGTGATTCTTTACTGACGTATGCGAGTCTGACTGATTCTTCTGGATTACCGAGTACTTCAGGTGGATTCCGTCCGGGAGGAACAGCCCCTACATACAGTTCTTGTATGGCGTTCCGTGATGAAAATGCAAGTCGTATTGCTCCAGAAGGAATAACTTTCTCAGCGATCAAAGGTGCAGACGCAAACTTTCCATCTATGGAAGGAGAGGCATTATTAGTGATTGCTTATGAATGGAATGATCAATTTACAGATTTAAACGATCAGAACTTCGGATTTACGGCATTGGAAGAGATTACCTTTGCAGAATACACGTATCCTTCTGATTTATCGGGTGAGCCCGTAACTGGATATTTTGATGATGCCTTTGCGTTAGAAGATAATCAGCGCTATTTATTCTGTGTTCAAACATTTAATGAAGATATCTTCATCGGATTTGACCCGGATATGGATTATACGCAAAATGTGAATAATTACGCTCAACCTGTTTGTCCAGTTGAATCAGATGGAAGTTATACGGCATTAGGATTTGGAGCTGATCGCGTTTCTGGGGTAACTGTAAATGTGGTAGATGCTGTTTTCGTAAACCTTGAAAACGAAGCGATGAACATCGATATGAATGCTTATCCTTCACCAGTGAGTTCAACGTTAAATGTGGATTTTTCTGGTCATGAAGTGGAAAACATTCAACTCGTAAGCCTTGCTGGTCGAAAAGTGGCTGAGCAATCTATTCATAAAGGAGTAGAGCAGGCAAAAGTTGATGTGACGAACTTTGATAATGGTGTATACATTGTAAATGTAAAATTGGCCAATGGTTTGACAAAAACAATGCAAATTGTAGTGAGTCACTAACAGACCGAATCAATAAATAAGATTAAAGCATTTAATTATGCTCTAGAGGCGTTCCGTTTTCGGGGCGCCTTTTTTGTTTTACTGCATGATGATGCGGTTAAAAAGTCAAGCTATTGTTCAACCCGAATTGGTAAAATAAGCTGCCGGGTCGCTCCTGACCGAATTTATGAATAGGTAGGCCTTCTTCATTGAGCATAGGGTAATTGACATTCGGATCGCGCAACCTTTGTGGTATGAATGGTTTGTCATGCATGATTTTGTTCTGTAGAATATCGCGTATTCTTTCATGGTCAATACCTATTTGACCTCCAACACGATTGCCATACTTGAGCAGGTAACCTCCCGATACTGTTATTATACCGTGACTTGTCTTCCCGTAAGCTGTAGACCGTAAATCTTTATATCCTACTTGATAGGAGCTGTCAGGTGTGTTTTTTAATGCTGTTCCTCTCGTTTCCCCAGTCCACATTTGAGTAGTGACCCCCACATGATAGTTGGTGTCAAAATAATGTAAATTTGCATGGCTCGTGCGAAACCGGTCACGTCCTTTTCCAGCAAATATATCATTTTCGATGAGTAGACTGAATGACTTGAAGTGTAACCCAAATCCTCCGCTTCGCTGAGAGGTTCCGACATTATCTGAATAAAAAATATAATTGTAACCAAGTGCATAATCGTGACGCGTTTGATGGATGAGACCATCAAAAATAAATCGTCTTGAAGTATTACGCTTTCCAGCGAGTAAAACAGTGCCTAGGCTAAATCTATTTTCCCAAAACATTTTACGGCCGCCATATGAGTTAAAGTTATAGACTGTTTGATTGCCCAGATTGAACTGAACGAATTCCCATATTCCATAAGCTTGAATGCGAACTCCCAGTTGTTGAACATGTGATCCAATGGAAATCGATGCGCCTACCTGAATGCCCCAACTGTTCTCTTGCCACTGTTGAGACCATACGGAGTTCATCACCGCGAAGAACAACAAGAACACAAAGCAAATCCGGCGAAATACCATGGTCTAGTTAATTTCAAAGGCACCAATGTCGGGATTTGTCATGTCTCGTGCATTTTCTTCAATGTCAGTAGGTATAGCGTAAGCGCTCGAACCTGCATTTCTACATGGAGAGTTGGCGGTAATCTTGTAAAGGAGGTTCGAAGGATCTTCAAAAAGAGGATCTTGATTCCAAATATTGCCGCTAAAGCCATTAGTACCCTCTTCCGTTTCCTCTTGGCGGATGAGATTATTTTTATATTCAAATTCTATGGGAACGGAACCACCATCAGTTAGCGTGTCATATGCAATTTGAACATCTCCACCTCCATAAATGATAGAATTTCCGATAGCTCCTTCGTTAATGGGGCCGACATAGGTGGTACCATCATCGCGAGTGAAGTAATTTTTTATCGCAAAAGCAGGTTGGTTTCCGTCACTTCCGTAACTCAAAAACTGAGAATGTCTAAAGTGATAGTTTCCGCCCTCGAGAAGAAAAAAGGCGTATTGCGTGTTGTTATGAACATTGAGGTTTTCACCATGAATGGAAGCTCCGGAATAGTTGAAAATGCCGTAACTTGCGTGATTAAAGAGTTCGCTGTTGGTGATGCGCAGCGTATAGTCAGTATTCGAAGGAGCGTCTCCAAATAGGTGAATTCCCGCCGTGCCATTTTTGATGATGGCGTGGTTGATAGTAGAGGAGAGCGCTCGGTCAAAATAAATTCCATAATATTGACCTTTAACATCTTCATAGAATGGTTCTAACCGATCACCTTCAAACACCACCTTGTCTTCAGCCGTCCCATCGATGGTTAAGCTCGCTTTCCGTATCACCAGGAGCGAGTTTTTGTGCAAGTGAACACGTGTTCCATTTTGTATAATTAGTGATTTACTGCTGTCCACTAATGCGTAATCGTAAATAACATGAGGTTTATCATTTGGCCAAATACCTTCATTTTTGTCTTGGTAATGGAAGTAGGCATCTTGTCCCCAAGTGGCTAATTGAACCTTTTGTTCACTACCGTTGGTGAGAAAGTGTACTTGATCTTCTACGATAAGTGGTGAGGTCATATTATTGGGATCAAGTGTCACTTCGACAAAAACGAATAAGCTATCTTCTCCGGGAATGGTCACGTCTTTGAAGCTCGTGCCTGGTTCGCCATCCAGGTTTATGCGATAAGGGGAGTTGTTACCACCATCAAGCTCGACGGAACTGATTTTAACGGGGTTGGAGGATGGGTTGTATATTTTAAATCGACGCGTTGAAGACCCAACGGTAGTAAAAACAGTGTCGAAAACGACTGTATCGGTTGAAAATGCCAAATTATCGTCTGACATCAAAAGATCTTTTCTACACCCAGGGTTGATCAATAATGTCCCCAAAAGGAAGAGCAGCGGTAAACCAATCCATAAATTTTTCACGTGTTTTTCCATCGATGCTAAGTTAACGAAATTACGAGGGATTTATTTTGATAAAGTGCTAATATTTAAATTGATGTTTATTCGAGCTCATACTGATGAAAATGGAGCGATAGTTAAGGGTTAAAGCTTTACAACTTTTAGTTAGTATAAATCTGCATGTACGAGATAATAAAGAAATGCACACTGTTGTTTTATGTATGTAATGCTTACTTTTGGTCATTCGGTTAAAGGTAATGGATTACTCTTGTTTAATGGGTCTTTTAGATCTTAGCAGGTAAAAAATGTTAGATTTGAATGTTTTTCAGGTCACAAATTAGGTGATATTGAAAATTATTTATTAAATTTGCCGTCCGTTTTGGAGGAAGAAAAAGAAACTTAAATAAGATGAAAAAAGAGATACACCCAGACAACTATCGATTAGTAGTGTTTAAAGACATGACGAACGACTACTCATTTGTAACGCGTTCATGTGCTCCATCTAAGGAGTCAGTGAAGTGGGAAGATGGTAATGAGTATCCATTAGTGAAACTAGATATTTCACATAAGTCTCACCCTTACTTTACTGGTAAGACGCAATATGTGGATACCGCAGGACGTATAGATAAGTTTAAGAATCGATATGCACGTCACATGAAGAAGAAGTAAAAATCTTTTTATATACGTATTTAGAAGGGAAAGCAGCAATGTTTTCCCTTTTTTGATGGATTATAGATCCTGTTTTCGGTGCTAAAGTTGCTTGCAGAGCACTGGGTGAAACTATTTTATCTGCTGATAACTTTGGGGTTAAACCGAACGACTTCTTTCTCTATTTTTTGCGCCCATTGACGAGCTTCTTCCTTACAGTTATCTGTAGTGCAGCGTTTCACAAGTACACGTTTGCGATGGGTCCGATTTAATAAATAAATACCCAGACTTTCCTCGGTAGTTGCCGACTGGTTCAGACCAGTAATATCCGTGGCTCCAGTGGATTTATTCGCTTTGAGCACCGTAACATAGGGGAAATAATTCAACGACTTCCATTTTCCAAATTTGATAAAAAAGTAAGTGGTATATTCCCGATAAAGTGAATGGGTGTAATCGACTTGGACACCGCTCATCGATGTGGATAGTATACTACCTGCAAAAATAGCGGTGACACCTAATAAAATGCCGATAATCATAAGTGAGTTGATCATAGAGACTCCAGTGATCATGAATACGAAACCCAAAATTACCGGGAGAATTCCAAAGTTCAGTCCATGACTAAAGGTGACATCCGCGGAGCCTTTTGATGTATTATTATCAATGAGCTCGTTAGATGGTACTGTCATATAGCACTGTAAATTAGAAGGAGAGTAATTTTTACTAACAGTTTTATTCCTCTATTTCGTAACTTTTTAAGACCTTTTCCAGAAAATCTTCAGGTATCGCTGCATTTTTCTGTGCGACAACAGCAAAATAGTAGAGCGGAGCACCTTCAATAGAAAGTCGATGGCGATAACGTTCTAAATGATGAATATTAAGGTATTCTGAAAAAATAAGCTCGCGAATAAATTTCGAGAAACCAGAACGATCTGAGTTATCGAGAAATGTTTCTTTGATGTTAAAAGCGACCCATCCTCCCGTTTGAACAAATTGGAGGCCCTGGAAGAATGCTTTCGGAGGAATATCTCCAAAACCTAGTGCTGCAACTGAAGTGAGGCAATCGATAGACCAACTGTCTATTGTTTCTCGCTCTTCGCTGGTGAGCTTCATAAAATCGACAATGTAATAATCGTCGTAAACGTCTGGTCGATCTCTAAAACAAGCTGTTTTCGCCTCGGGGATAATGTCGATGCCAACGAGGCGAGATACGCCGTGAGCTTTTATTTCCTCTCCCATAATTCCATTTCCAGCCCCCAGATCGAGTACGCGCATTTCCGTGAGTTGTTCACCCACAGCATCTAACGATTGCTTTAAAATATCAGCTACTTTTCTCGGAGATGAACACTTCAAACGATCGTAAAACAACTGTTCATACAATCCAGGTCGATTATAAATGATGTCGTAATCGTGGAATCGCAATTCCGTTGTTTGATTATCTTCAATAAGTTTAAAACCCACTTCATCTTGACCTAAATCTTTAGAATCTACTTGAGGAAATCGTATGCGGTAACGTTGTTTGATCATAAGTTCTGAACATTTAAATTTAAAGTACACTCCTATTTTGAAGCAGTTCGAATTTAGTAAAATTTTTTCATTCTTGTTTTTTTTGTAATTATATAGAACGATTTTAAAATGTGTTTATTGACAGTGTTTTAAGCTGTTTTAAAGTACAAAGATCACTATGGCAGCGGGGGAAGGACCTTAATCGATAATCTTACCAGGATTTAAAATCAAGTTAGGATCGAATAGTTTTTTGATTTCCCGCATTAATTGAAGGCTTGTCTCTCCAAAAGCGATGTCCATGTAGCTTTTTTGAACGTATCCAATACCGTGCTCTCCTGAAATGGTGCCACCCAGCTCGACTGTCAGCGTAAATATTTCTCGAATGGCCTTGGGTAATTCACGAGCCCATTGTTCGTCGCTGAGTTCGCCTTTTATGATGTTCACATGGAGATTTCCGTCACCAGCATGGCCATAGCAGACTGATTTGAATCCGTAGCTTTGTTCAATTGCCTTCACTCCATTCAATAGCGCCGGTAGTTTGTAACGTGGGACAACCGTATCTTCTTCTTTATAAATAGAATGCGCTTTAACTGCTTCACCGACTTTTCGACGTAATTCCCATAAACGATCTTTTTGAGCCTCACTGTCAGCAAAAAGTATATCACCGATATCAAATTGTTCAACGACCTGACTAATTTGCTCACAATCTTTCATGAGTTGATTTTCATCGAATCCATCAACCTCTATGAGCAGGTGAGCCGCGTGTTTTTTATCAACGTTTAGTTGAATATCCGCGATCTTTTCAAGGGTCCATTGAATTGCATCGCGCTCCATGAATTCAAGTCCGCTAGGTGTGATTCCTGCTTTAAACAGTGCTGCAACGGCCTCACAAGCTTCTTCGGCTTTCATGAACGGAACGAGCATGAGTAGATCGTGTGTAGGGTGTGGTATGAGTTTGAGGACTATTTTCGTAATCACACCCAAGGTTCCTTCACTACCTACCAACAATTGTGTAAGATTATAACCTGTTGCATTTTTCAATACGTTCGCCCCCGTCCAAATCACTTCACCAGTTGGTAAAACAACTTCCAGATTGAGTACATAGTCGGCCGTAACACCATATTTCACTGCCTTTGGACCACCGCTGTTTTCAGCAACATTCCCTCCAATAAAACAAGTGCCTTTACTTGCAGGATCAGGAGGGTAGAATAATCCTTTGGCTTTCACGGCATCTTGCAGTTCCTGAGTGATAACACCTGGCTCCGTAGTAACTTGGTGATTATTTTCATCAATGGTTAAAATCTTATTAAATTTCTCCATGCTCAGCAGAACGCCACCCTGTACGGGTAACATTCCTCCACTAAGGCCTGATCGAGCACCTGATGGAGTGATAGGGATTTTATGCTCATTACAGTATTGCATGATATCTGCTACTTGATCTACTGTAGTCGGCTTGACAATAATGTGAGGAGGAAAATTAAGGTCTTCCGTTTCATCGTGACCGTATGCTTCGAGCAGCGCCGTTTCGTTGAAACTAATTTCGGGGTATAACTTCTTGATTTGATCGATATGTTCTTGATCCATATATCACCTCCTTTATTTTTAAATATACTATTTTATTTCAAGAAAAAAGTGGAGTTGTTTTTAAAAAATGAAGAAATTTATATCGGGCTTCGGGCTTCGAGAGCCTCAGCCCTCATTCTCAGCCCTCATCTGAAGCCTGAGGCTCTCGAAGGCTGAAGTTTGAGGCTCTCGAAGGCTGAAGTTTGAGGAGGATATTGAGTTTATCGAAATGCTGTCGAGTACAAGATTGAATATTTTCCTTCACTTTATTCAGTTTTTTTTAATAAATTAATGTACAGTAACTGAAACTAAAACCACCTATGAGAAAAGGATACATGTATATAATTGAATGTTCAGATGGTAGTTTTTATACAGGCTCTACTGTTGATATAGAAAGACGAATGAGACAGCATAATTCGGGTGAAGGAGCTAATCATACAAAAAAGCGAAGACCACTACGATTACTTTATTACGAAGAACATTATCATGTAGCAGAGGCTTATTATCGAGAAAAACAGATTCAAAAATGGAGCCGTAAAAAGAAACTAGCTTTAATAGAGGGTAGGTTTAACGAATTACCTGAATTGGCAATTGCATATCGAGATATTGAATGAGTAATTGGGTATCGGTCATCGGGCTTCGAGAACCTCAGCCCTCGTCCTCAGCCCTCATCTGAAGCCTGAGGAGGTTGTTGAGTATATCGAAATACTCTCGAAGGCTGAAGTTTGAAGAGTTTAATGAGCATATCAAAACGCTCTCGAAGGCTGACCTCCTACTAAATAAAAAATCCGTCGAAGCTAATCGACGGATTTTTTATTTAATTTACTAATATTTAGTTTGCAATAATTTCAAATTCTGTACGTCTATTTTCTTGACGACCTGCAGACGTATTGTTACTTGCTACAGGTTTTGAGGAGCCGTATCCCTTGGCCGTTAATCGATTGGCGCTAATACCTTTTCCCTGAAGGTAATTCACTACTGCTTCTGCACGATCTTGAGAAAGTTGCTGATTCAACGATGCGGAACCAGTATTGTCGGTATGACCCGATATTTCGATCTTCAACGAAGGAACGTCGTTCAATAGTTTAACGAGACGGTTAAGTTCTGCATTCGAAGCACTGCGCAATGTTGCTTTTCCTACATCGAAAAATATGTTACGCAACGCGATTTTACTTCCGACGGCAATATTTTTGAGCTCGATCGTTTTATTGATCAAATTATAGGCACTACCTTGCGGGATGTCAAAATTCTCAGAATGAAATAAATAGCCATCTGCTTTCACAGCGATACCATAATTTTTTCCTGCTTCAAGGGATACGAGAAACTTTCCTGATGCGCTATTGGTGCTAATTTCTTCAATGATTTTACCCGTTTCGTTGTCAGTGATTTCGATCTTAGCTTCGACGGGTTTTCTGGAAATAGCATCAATAGTTTTACCTTTAAAAACAGTGAGTGATACTTTGTTTACGTTTACAGTTTCTTCAATTTGCGGATCCTTAATTGGGTGCGCCACAGAAGCTAGTAAATAGTCTTCCAGGTCTACAATGGGTTGCTTAGGAGGTCCCCAAAAGGTTACTTTATAGATATCATAACCGCCTTTTCCACCTTTACGATTAGAAGAAATATAAGCATATTTACCACTTGCTGTCGAAGCGAAAAAGAAGTCATCATAAGGTGTATTGATAGGGTAGCCCATATTTTTAGGACGCGACCAAACACCTTGATTTTTGTGAGAAACGAAAATATCATAACCACCCAACGATTCATGTCCCTGAGAAGCTAAATACATCGTTTTACCGTCAATGTGCATATAAATGGGGCCGTCGTTAAATTTACTATTGACGCGGCTGATCATCGTAGCGGCGCCATAATTTTTCTCCATCTTATTACGCATGCCCGAGTACATGATATCAGTTCCATTACTTCTGCTTTCATTCCCGCGCGAGAAAAATATGTTATACCCGTCATGACTGTAAGAAGCGTACATTTCTTTTGATTTTTTCGAGCTAATTTGTCGCGGCATCTTTTCTGGATAACTCCACTGCGAACCATCCAAAACAGATTCGAAAATATCTTCTTGTCCGTCATTTTTCTTGTGCAACAGCATCCTTGTACCGTCGTAAGATAGATTGTTAACAACATCATCTCCCGAACTGTTTATATCACCGCGTATGGGTTTAACCTTGGACCATTCACCATTTTCGATAAAAGCGCTGTAGATGTCGTGGTCGTACTCATCAAATTCATTTGGACTATTGTCATTTGGTCGTTTTGAACTGAAGATAATCCTGGATCCGTCTGTAGTAATCGAGGGTGCAATATCGTCCTGGGCAGAATTTAAAGGTGTTACATTGTCCACCCAGCAACGTTCCGGGTCTGATTTGTACTTCTTAGCGTTTTCACATTCTCGTTTGCGCATAGTAACGAACTTGCTGAAGTTATCAGCTTTACGATAAGCATCCGTGAATTTATTGTAAGAATTCAGTGCTTTGTCAAAATCACCCTTTAACTGGAGTGCATTCCCGTGATAATAATACAGAAAATCATCACATTCCGGATCGAGCTCGTGAGCTTTTTCTAGGTAAGGAATAGCTTCGTATGGTGATGTAGAGTAAATATAAC
>CAYFTH010000005.1:0-49843 GCA_964346075.1 uncultured Fluviicola sp.
CTTACTTCGACTTCACTTCGTTTTGCTCACTTCGATTAACTCAGTGCATCGCAGTATAAACTTCACTTCGACGTAGCTCAGCGCAACGCTCGCCCTGCTAATGTCAAACAAAAAAGAGTGAGCATCTCAATACTCACTCTCTCTCTACTCAATACTGACTTGTTGTCCCACTAGGGCTCGAACCTAGACTCTTCTGTACCAAAAACAGACGTGTTGCCAGTTACACCATGGGACAGTTTCACAACGTTCTCCAAAACCTAATTGGTGCGTTCTGCGGGTGCAAATTTATAATTATTTTCTCTGTTTGCAAATGGGTTTTGAAAAAAATCTCATTTTTTCAAGCGTGTACCTGATTTTCATTGGGTTAAAAAATTATGAAATTTTAAAACCTTATTTTCGTCCACTCGTTGATAATTCTTAAATTCGTGCGATTCAAATTTGGTTTATGAGCTATAAAAAATTGAATATCTATCTCGGTTGGCTGGTGTTCTTGCTGGCGACTATTGTTTATTTTATTACAGTTGAGGATACTGTATCCTTATGGGATTGTGGTGAGTATATTACCGCGGCTTATAAACTGGAAGTGGGTCACCCGCCTGGAGCACCGCTTTTCATGTTGATTGGTCGGGTTTTTTCACTTTTTGCTGGATCTGAAGCAGATGTTGCCCTCTGGATAAACCGAATGTCGGCATTGAGCAGCTCGTTTTCTATTCTGTTCTTATTCTGGACGATCACCATGCTCGGGAAAAAGGTAGCACAGCAGGATGGTGCAATCATTTCGCGAGCTCAAAAAATTGCTGTTTTAGGTTCTGGATTTGTTGGGGCAATGGCCTACACCTTTACGGAGTCCTTTTGGTTTTCAGCTGTGGAAGGTGAGGTCTATGCGATGTCTTCATTGTTTACGGCCGTGATTTTTTGGGCAGTATTGAAATGGGATGAAGAGATGACCATGATCAAGAGGGGAGAGTTGAGTCCGGAAATCCGTCCCTTGAGATGGATGGTGCTCATCATGTTCCTTTTCGGACTCGCGATTGGTGTCCACTTGCTCGGTTTGTTGGTATTGCCTTGTATTGCTTATGTTGTTCTCTTCCAAATGAAGGACAAAATATCTACCGGGTTATTTCTCTTGACTGGAGTTCTTGGCGTTTTGGTATTGGCCTTTATACAGAACGGCGTTATTCCCGGAACGATTGCAATTGCTTCTAATATCGAGATTGCATTTGTGAATTCACTAGGGCTTCCTTTTGGATCCGGCGCAGTGTTTTTCTTCGCACTATTGATTGCGATCCTCGTAGGCGGACTCATTATTACTCGCCGCAAGAAATTGAAGGTTGCGAATACGGCCATCTTAGGATTGATTATGCTGTTTATTGGTTATGGCTCATTTGCAACTATTGTCATTCGTTCGAATGCAAATCCACCGTTGGATGAAAACAATCCAGAGAATCTCGTGACACTTCATTCTTATCTGAAACGTGAACAATATGGTTCCTGGCCACTACTTTATGGAGAATTTTATAATTCGAAAACGGCTGATGTAAGTGACTATAAAGACCGCTCCCCAAATCATGATAAGCGATGGGTAGTTACCTCACCAACGGGTACGGAAATAAAGGCATTTAAAGAAAAATCTGCAGCAGAAAATTACGTTGAAAAAAGTGGAAAAGCTTCCTTCGAACTGGTGCATAAATATTTCGTAACCAATAAGAAGACGCGTAAAAATCAGGTTCCTGTTTACACACAGAAGACTTTTTTCCCGCGTATGTTCTTTCGCAACGATCCCAATCGCGCCGAAGGCTATCGAAACTGGTCGGGATATGACCCCAATCGGAGAGTTCGGCGTGATAAAATCGGTAATGACGGAAGACCGATTCCCACTTTTGGAGAAAATATTTCGTTCTTCGTCAACTATCAGGTCAACTGGATGTATTGGCGTTATTTTATGTGGAATTTTACAGGTCGTCAAAACGATATTCAGGGACATGGCAGTGAATTGCGCGGCAACTGGCTTTCTGGTTTTGATTTTATTGATCAGCAGCGCCTGGGAGCAACCGGTAAAAACGCACCGCATTTTACGCAAGAAAATCCGAGCAATAATAACTTTTATTTCATTCCGTTTATTCTCGGATTGATCGGGTTGTTTTTTCATTATTATAAAGCACCGAAGGACGCTTTTGTTATTAGCTTGTTGTTTTTATTTACGGGACTTGCGATTGTTATGTATCTCAATCAGAAGCCTTTCGAGCCCCGCGAGCGTGACTATGCCTATGCCGCCTCTTTCTATGCTTTTGCAATATGGATAGGTCTCGGTGTATATGGATTGTTTGAAGCCTTTCGTTCATTTACAGGCGACACGTTTAAAAAGTTGATTTATGTTTACGCTGCAATGGTATTCTTGTGCTTATTGGTTGATATTTCGAGTACAGGTTTCCCGGCTACGCTCTCTGCATTAGTCATTGGAGTGATCGGTGGTGGATCCATGTTGCTGATGCGAATATTGCGAAAAGTTAATGTGCCAAAAAGCGGTGCTGCGATTGTAGCAATCGCTTTGGGTATAGTCGCTCCGATTATTCTGGGGGCTCAAGGTTGGGACGACCACGATAGAAGTAACCGAACACCAGCACGATCGTTGGCTTACAACTATTTGATCAGCTGTTCACCGAATTCGATTCTTTATACGAATGGAGACAATGACACGTTCCCATTATGGTATCTGCAGGAGGTAGAAGAAGTCCGTACAGATGTTCGCGTGGCCAACCTGTCTTTGATGCAAACCGACTGGTACAGCAATCAAATGAAAATGCGCGCGTATGAATCGGATCCTTTGCCCATCAAATTCCGCGAGGATCAAATTTTAATGGGGGCAGGAAATACAGATTATGTCTTGTTTGTTGACTATGAAACGTACAAGAGAAACCTTCCTCCCCAAAAATCTGAAGAAATAATTCAGCAGAAAATAGCAGCGAACAAGAGCATTTTCACTAGTGCATTACAACGTTTACGTAAAGGGCTGTTAACGGCTGTTCAGGCAATGCAAACGAACACGAAGAAAGCGGGAGATGTACTTGATAAAATTAAAGAAGATCTCTCAAAGCCACTGCAAAACCCAGGGTATGACGAGTACAAAAAGATTAACTTGTTCTTGCGAAGAGTATTCAGCGATGTAGAATCCGGAGCTTTGAGTGCTGATCAACGCCTCATGAAACAGGTGCAGTCTGCCGCAAACTCCTGGACCAACTCTTGGGATTACTTGCCGATCGATTACGCGATGCAATTTGTCCGAAATGACGATAACATGATTGAACGTCGCGACGGCAGAAAATTGCGCTATTTCCCTTCATCAGGATTTGTGATTCCAGTCAATGCAGCAAATGCTGCTAAGGCAGAAATTATTGATCCGTCTCAAGTCGATCAGTGCCGCAAAGAGCTGCGCATTGATTTTCGTAAAGGTGGATTATTCAGAAGCGACATCAATGGATTGAGTCGTGAAGAGGTCATGATGCTCGATATACTGGCGAATTTTGACTGGAAGCGAGGAATGTATTTTTCAAGTCCTGGAGGGTCAGATGTAGCGAAAGCACTTTATGGAAAAGGATACGTACAAAACCTGGGACAAGTGCACGGACTTACACCGTTGAACCGCGAAGTACTTGAAGATGATGGAAGAGACCGTATGTATAACAATGTGATGAATACATATGATTATGCGAACTTATCTGAAGAAGGTGTTTTGGTGGACTACTATGTCCGAAGACATACGGACCAGTATCGCAATAGCTTTGTTGATTTAGCTTCTAAATACGCTAGTCAATACAATGAATTCAAAGAAAAAGATGAAAATCGTGCTGCTAAATTTGCGGATTCCGTTGAGCAAGTGATTAGTTATTCACTGGAAAAGTTACCCATTGATAAGGTATTTGACTTTGGCGAGCCACGCGGTTTGGGCAGAAGATTACCAAATGGTCAGAAAATCTATTCTGATGGTGTTGTTCCCGATTTTATACAGATCCTTTACGAAGTGGGTAAAACGGATCTCGCGGATCAATTATCGGAGGAATATCTGAAGCAGTTGGAGACTATGATGGATTATTTTGCTAATAGCGACGCTATGGTCGCCTATACGAATCAGAAGGATTTCATCGCATTCGGCATGAACTTTTTGCGTACTTTCCGATCTGTTTATGTGGCGAACCAGGATAGTGTGCTTGGTGATTATGCTTATGGAATGGAAAATCGTTTGTCTCAGCAAATTGTCCCTGGAATTGTCGAAGAAATCAGTCGAAGAGAAGTGACAGAGTCTGGCAGAAATCGCACAAAAGTGCGCACCATGCAGCAGGAAGCACAGGAATTTGCAAACCTGTATCAGGCACTTCTGGAGGAAGCCGGGCTGGCAAGTGAAAAAGGATCAGAAAAGCCACAATAATAGTAGCATGTGGCGGGGTGGCATTCGACTTTTCCGAACACCATTCTGGATACCTTCATTATTTCCTAAACGCAAGTGGATAGGTCGTGAGAATACTATTTATCTCACATTTGATGATGGCCCAAACTGTAAGACGGATTGGTTGCTGGACTATTTGAAAACGCAGGATGTACAAGCCACATTTTTCTGGACGGGTGCTCGTATGGTAGAATACCCAAACGTGTTGGATCGAGCAGTTACGGACGGGCATTCAGTTGGTCATCACGGCTATGAACACCTACCACTGGGTAAGTTGAGTGTTGCCGAATTTAAGTCGGATTGGAAACGGTCGAGACAATTGGTTCCACACCGCCTATACCGGCCTCCATACGGAAAAATTAGTCGTGCAAAAGCGAATATTGTTCTTCAACAGGAGGCGATCATTATGTGGTCCTGGATGAGTTATGACTGGGATCATAATCTCTCGGTTCAAATGATTTTAGACCGTTTTCAGCGCGATGTAAAGGGAGGTGATATCGTTGTTTTTCATGAAAACGAAAAAACCACCTCGCGAATACAACAAATAATTCCCGCTGTGGTTCGTATCGTTCACAATAAAGGACTTAACTTTGCGGCGTTATCGAAGAATTGAAATTATGAGCGAAAACAAAAAGACATCCCTGGAGAACATCGGTGAATTTGGCTTGATCGAACGAATTACAGCTAAAGCAACAACCAACAGATCATCTACCATTTATGGTGTTGGAGACGATGCCGCGGTATTGCGCAAAAATGACAAGGAGGTAACATTGATTTCTACGGATATGCTCGTTGAGGGAGTGCATTTTAATCTGATGTACACACCGCTTAAACATTTAGGGTATAAGTCAGTGATAGTGAACTTGTCTGACATCTGCGCAATGAACGGTGTGCCAGAGCAAGTAACCGTCTCGATAGCTGTCTCCAGTCGTTTTCCAAAAGAGGCCATAGAAGAACTGTACGAAGGTATTCATAAAGCATGTGATATCTATAATGTTGATTTGATAGGAGGGGATACGACGTCTTCCTTATCGGGATTAACGATTTCAGTGACAGCTGTTGGTAGCGCTTTAAAAGATAATGTAACGTACCGGAACAATGGTAGCGAAAATGAATTGTTGGTCGTTACAGGAGATTTAGGCGCTGCTTATATGGGGTTACAGGTGCTGGAACGCGAAAAATCAGTATACAAGGCAAACCCTAAAATTCAACCCGATTTAGATGGATACGATTATTTGTTGGAACGTCAATTAAAACCAGAAGCACGAAAAGATGTGGTTGAGTTTCTGAAAGACCTGGAGATTGTTCCTACTACAATGATCGATATTTCAGACGGACTGGCTTCTGAGCTGTTCCACTTGTGCACGCAATCGGGAGTAGGAGCTCAGGTATATGATGAGAAATTCCCCATTGATCCCAAGGTCTCTACTACGGCTCTCGATTTCAATGTGGATCCTGCTACCTGCGTTCTGAATGGGGGAGAGGACTACGAGTTACTATTTTCCATCAAACAGGAAGATTTTGATAAAATGAAAGGTAACCCACACATGACTGTAATCGGACATTTTACATCAAAAGACAGCGGTATTTATATGATCGATAAACAGGGTGCTGCCATTCAGCTTAAAGCTCAAGGCTGGAGTCATTTTCAGGAAGGTGGCGGAGACGAGAAAGATGACTAATAGTCGTTAGATCTTTGCGTCTTTACTTCATCATGGCTTATTATATGATGAAGCGAAACTTGCCATAACTGTTAGTGAGTTCCCAGTTCCTGTCATAGGAAAAAAGTAACAAACAAATGAACGCCAATGGTCAGGTAAAACGTATTGATGAAGGCTCATTTGAGTATGATTTTCGGATTTGTTGCATTTCTCATTTTTTCGTTCCTCATTCATAATGGGCATATCCGAGACATTTTGCAGGAATTTTGGTACGATTGAAGAACTTATGACGAGTACGGGCTGTTATGTAGTCGTGTTAAGTTATAAGACATATACGAATGATAAGCACTCAAACTGGGTTTGTTTTATACATGGTGCAGGTGGAAGTAGCTCCATCTGGTTTCCGCAGATTAGGGCGTTTTCCAGCAACTACAATGTTCTTGTTTTAGATTTAAGAGGACATGGAAAATCCAGAAAGTTGAAAATTCATGATGTTAAGCATTTTAATTTCGATGTTATTGTGGATGATATCATGGAAGTGTTACATGTTGAAAAAATCGAGCGTGCTCATTTTGTTGGTATATCATTAGGAACGATTATCATACGATGTATAGCAGAACGCTATTCTGAAAAAGTTCAATCAATGATACTTGGAGGTGCTGTTTTTAAGCTATCATTCAAAAGTAACTTTTTGATAAAAACGGGAAACCTGTTTAAGACCGTCATACCACATATGATACTGTATCGAATTTTTGCCAATATTGTTATTCCGAAAAACGCATTCAGTCGATCACGTATTTTCTTCATACGCGAAGCAAAAAAAGTGTATCACAGGGAATTTAAAAAGTGGTTTAGCTTAACAACTCAACTCAAACCACTGCTCTACTTTTTTCGAGAGAAAGAACACGCAGCACCAACCCTTTACATTATGGGTGAACATGACACTATGTTTTTACCAGGTATTCGATCGTTAGTTGCTCGACACAAACGATCAAAATTGGTGGTTATAGCCAATTCGGGGCATGTGGTCAATATCGATTCACCTCAGCTGTTCAACCAAAACGCTCTTGCCTTTATTGTCGAACATACGATTGATTGACACGAATGACAAAAGACAAAATGGTCTCACTATTACTTCAAAACAAGTGGAAGTAACTTATTTGAGCTGATCGGGGTTGTTTACTGCTTCTTGATTATATTTATGCTGGAGACGAAGCCAGATAAGAAGTCCGACGAAACCTAAAACGATCATAGCGTCATTGAATAAATTCCCGATGTTTTCGAAAAGAATTTCAGTTGTCCAAAGAATGAAATCCCCTAATCCGACAATAATTTCTGTTGAGCTCATAATAATCTGCAATTTCAGACAAAGATAATACTTTTTATTAGTTGAAATGCCAATTTGATAGACGGAATGTTGGTGTGGTGACAGCTCAGCATATTCTCAAATGTGATGGACTAGATTAATTCGATTGAAAGAGGGGAATTTTTTAGCGTATTATTTAAGGGCACGATATTAATCATTAATATTGTGATGACAAATTGAGCTGTTTTCGAATGCGCTCAAATGCACAGGAATGATTAAATATTTTGCAAATAACGAACCTCTTGTATTGATCTTTATTCCCTTGATGGTATTGGGTCACCTATTTCTCGATATTTACTTCCCCTCTTTTGAGTTGTTGGCTGAGGGCCAGGAGAATTTATGGGATGTCGATTTTCACGCGATTCCCAATTGGATATCTCGTGTGGGAGCTTTCGTTTTTGTTTGTATCAATGCGTTTTTAGTCAACAGATTATTCAATACGCACGAGTTTTACGAACGTAATGTTTACTTGCCTAGTCTGATTTATATTTTGCTGATCTTCCTTTTTCCGATGAGTTTGAGAATGGGAGAGGATTTAATTGGACATACCTTTTTTATTTTGAGCCTTCACCAACTATTGAACATCAAGCAAAACGAGGATGCGCGCAAACAGGTTTTTTTAAGTGGGCTGTTTATTGGTTTGGCAACTTCTTTCTTGCCGATTTATATTTATTTCTTGCTCTTTATGTGGGCAAGCTTATTAACGATACGACCTTTTGTGTTCCGAGAGGTAATTTTACCTGTTTTTGGGGTGTTGATTTCCCATGTTTGGCTATTCCTGATTGATCCTTTTTTCTTTGAATCGTATATCACTTTTGAATCCAAACTCAATTATGCGCGTTACGGCAATATCGCCCTTTTAATTCCTCACGTTGTTGTTTTGCTACTCGTATTACTGGGTAACAAAAAGGTACTGGACCGTCGTGCCAAAAGTTCTATTCGATATAAGCGTATTTTGAACATGATCGTTTACACACTATTGTTTTCGATCCTCGCAGGAGCATTGATTATGGTTCTTTTTGATTCGTATTTTTATTTTACGATTGGTGCTGTCGTATTATGTATCATCCTTCCTTATGCCTATCTCGAAGTGAAGAAGAAATGGATACCAGCGGGATTGCTATACGTACTCTTAGTGCTCAATATCATTAAATTCTTTTATTCCTGAAGTCCTTCGAGAATAATCATTATTTTTGCGGAGAATTCAAATGGTGTGATATCCACGTTTAAGCATTAGTATATGAAATTCGGTGTAGTTACTTTTCCCGGCTCCAATTGTGATGAGGATATGATTTATGTTCTTGCTGAAAAGATGAATCAGCAGGTAGAACGATTATGGCATAAGGATGCCGACCTCAAGGGAGTTGATTTTATTATTCTTCCCGGAGGATTCTCCTTTGGTGATTATTTGCGCTCCGGTGCTATTGCGAAGTTGTCGCCGATCATGGAGAAGGTGATTGAGCATGCCAATAATGGCGGCTATGTGATGGGTGTTTGCAATGGTTTCCAGGTCTTAACGGAAGCAGGTTTGCTCGATGGCGCTTTATTGCATAATGATACGCAGCGGTTCATCTGTAAAAACAGTGAATTAAAACCAGCGAGTAATGGTAGTGTAATCACCAAAGATTTGGACGTGAATAAAACCTACACCATTCCAATTGCCCACGGTGAAGGACGCTTTTATGCCCACGACGACACCATCAAGAAGTTGCAGGATAACGACCAGATACTGTTTCAGTATGCTGACGCTAACGGTGCAGTGAATAAAACGACGAACCCGAATGGTTCTCTTTTAAACATTGCAGGTATCCGCAATGCCAGGGGAAATATACTTGGCATGATGCCACACCCAGAGCGTGCTGCTGATGAAGAGCTGGCAAATACCGATGGTATGCAACTCTTGCAGTCGATATTAAATAATTGCTAATAGTGATGGAGTGGCGTTTTCCAAACAGAAACTGGTTGGGAGAGGTCATCTATTCCTGTAATTGTCTTTTCTTTTTATCATTTTTGAAGTTAATATCTACCTTGTAGTAAAAAATGGGCAAGAACCCGAGTTGATAACGTTGAGCAATCGGTTCAGCGGACGGGTTCAAAAGATTGGGTGCATAAGCAAGTCCTAATATATTCTGCCGATTGAGGATGTTCACGAGGTCTAAACCAATTTCATGCGTAAGTCGTGGTGTATTCAAGCGATAAGTAATTTTAAAATCCATCCGGAAATAATCTTTGAATTGGCGCGTATTGAATAATGAATCTTTAAAAACCAGCTCATTATTAGCCTCTGTGGCTGCTACATCTACATAACCGTATCTCCTTCCACCGGCAGCAGTCACTTTAAAACCAAGCGAAATCATATTTCTTTTGTTGAGTTGAAACTCTTTTCCTGCCAAAAAATTCGTAGCATAATTTCCATTAAAATCAGTATTGCGTTCTATATCATCACTTCCGCTATAGGTAGATTCAAAAAACGAAGCGGTTGTTAAAAAATAAAAGGACTGGCTAAAAAACTTTTTAAAGGTTAATTCGATACCATAATTTTCGCCTTTCCCTTCATTGACAAGTTTATTGGGAAAGAACCGCTGAAAACCCGAACCTTGATTGATAAGACTGAAAGCAGATGGGAAGCGATCAACGGGAATATTATAAAGGTATTGATAATAGATTTCAGTTTTAAAGAATAGTCCCTTTTTGAACGATTTCTCATACCCTATTGCCGTATGGATACTCTTGGTGAAATCCATATTTCGATTGATTGTTTTTTGGGTACCATCGTTTTGTTCGCGTTGAAAAGTATATTGATAGAGTGGTTGCATTTGGGAATGTAAACCTGCGCCCATTTTAAGCGCTTGCTTACCTCTGAATCGCCATTGCCATCCAAGACGGGGTTCAGCGTAACTCCAACTGTCGCTAAGGGAGAAGTATTGACTATGTATGCCAGCTGTAGCGTCCATATTTTCATTGATTTTCCATTTATACTGGACGAAGGGTTGAATTAACGCGGCGTATCCGGAAAAATTATGACGTTGAACAAATGCTTCATGCGAAGCGTCCAGCGCACTGTCAATATTGCGAATGAAATAGCCATCAGCATTGATGCCTGCGCGCAGAATGTGCCTTCTGCTAATTTTATGATTGATGCTGGCGAAAATGGCCGTTTTGTAATTTTGAAATTGATACCCCATCAATGGGTAGATAGAATCGGTGGATATACGGTATTCATCCTCACCACTTTGGGGTATGGTATCTATACTTCGGACCAGGAAATCGTGTTGAGATCGTTGACGGTCATAGGTTTGGGCAACGGTAGCTTTAAGAAATGTTTTACGTGAAAGTGGTTTTTTGTAAGAAACTCCTATCACACCCATAGCTGTTTCAAATTGTTGATCGCGATCTCCTTCTCCAAATGCTTCCTCAGTGGGAGAGGTCTGGTCAGAAATTTTAATATCTATTCGTGAGGCTCCTCCAATACCAAAAACACCAATGTGGCCGCCTTTCTTCAAAGGAAAAGATAATTTAAAAGCTCCATCACCATAAATGGGTACAGCCTGGGTGCCAATACTAATTCCCATTGACTGGAACATACTCAATGTGCTATATCGTCCCATAACGAGGTAACTAGATCTGCGTTCTTTGTTGATCGGACCTTCAGCCATGGCCTCTGTCCCTAAAAAACCAAACTGACCGGTAATTTCATGTTTGTCTGAATTTCCATTGCGCAAATGGAGATCGAATACACCCGCAATGGAGTTACCGTAATCTGCGGGAAAAGCAGACATAAAAAAATCGGAATTGCCCAGGATCTTATTATTGAGTATGGCAACTGGTCCACCTGTAGACCCGGATACTGCGAAGTGGTTGGGGTTGGGTATATCAATTCCTTCTACTTTCCATAACAATCCAATCGGGGAATTACCGCGAATGACGATGTCGTTTCGCGAGTCATCAGCACCCTGAACGCCGGCGAAATTACTGGCCATTCTTGCGGGATCTCCTCTAGATCCAGCATAACGGTTGGTTTCTTCAACACTGAACTTCTTGGCAGAAACAGTTGCCATTTCATTAATTACTTCTCCTTTTTTTCGTCCGATGACACTGATTTCCTCTTTAGTAGTGATATTTTCTTCCAGTGAAATATTGACAATGGCTTCTTTTCCTGAGTTGACGACCACGGTGGAATAATGGCGTTTATACATGTTATAGTTCACGACCACACCGTATTTTCCTATGGGTATATTTTTAAAATGAAAACGACCCTCAACATCTGTACGTGTGCGGCGCACCTCAGTAGAATCGCTGCTGGTAATCACTATTTTTGCACCTATTAAAGGATATTGGGACTCTTCGTCAACAACCTTTCCTTTGAAGTTTTGGGTGATTTGACCATGAGCCGCAGAGATCAAAAAACATAATATAACGATCAGGTATGAACGCATTGGAATTAATTTCGAAGGACAAAAAAATTATTTTTCCATTTTCTTTTGCCACTCTTCTTTTGTCCAGTCTTTTAAATAGACATTCTTGAAAGAATAATAATTCATTTCATTGAGGTTGAGATTGCGTACCTTTGAATGGGCTATCTTAATGGTTTCTTCGTACCACAAGATAATAAAAGGAGCGTCTTCCATCAGGATCTTTTCAGCATTAACAAAATGCTTGTAGCGCTGTACGATATCTGTAGCACTTTGACCTTTTTCAAAAGCGGCGTCAAATTTTCCATTTTGATAGCGAGCGTGGTTCATCATAGAAGGTTTATCGTCATTTTCAGGAACGGTCTCACCATAAGCATTCATCAAAAAGCTTTCTGGACTATAATAGTCAGCATTCCAAGAAGTTCTGAACAGGTCGCCTTTAGCGTTCATCTGGTCATCTAATTTATCTTGAAAGGGAACACCTTCAAGGTTGACATTGATATTTAAGACTTTTTTTAATTGTTTTGCAACCTCGTCCGCAACCGCTGAATGAATAGTGCCCAGATTAAATTTGAGACTGATTGAGGGGAAGCCTTCTCCGTTTGGATATCCCGCTATATTCATAAGTCGTTTTGCTTTTTCGGGGTTGTAACGGTAACTTACTTCTTCAATCTTGTCAGAATTGTAGCCATCAAATGCTGAGGGAGGCACGATTCCCGCATGTCCAGGCCCATAAGCTTGGTTGTTGAGAATGTTCTGAACAATTTCTTCCCGGTCAATCGCATAATTGAATGCTTTTCTTACACGGACATCCTTAAACGCTTCCTTTGTCAAGTTGAAATGGTAATACTGCGTGCGCAATAAAGGCTTTCTGCGAAGAACCATCTCAGGAGGTGTGCTGTTAAATTTATCGATGCTTCCCTGGAGCATGCTCGTGATACGACTTGGAGGAAGCCCGTCGATCAATAAAATTTGTTCTTTTTCAAACATGTCCAATTGTCTGAGGCTTTTTGCTTCGACAACAAAGACTAATGAATCGAGATAGGGTAGTTGGTTGCCTTTTTCATCAGTGCCATAATAATCTTGATTTTTCTGCAATACAATATTTGTTCGACCATCAATTTCTACATACTTGTCAAATTTAAAAGGTCCTGTACCTATAAGTGATGCTTCTTCACCAGCTTCCACCAATTCTTTAGAGACAATAACTGCAGTCGTCTGAGTGAGTTTATTGACGAAATTGACATCGCGATGTAAAAGCTCCATGGTAATTGAATGACCATCTGCAGAGAGACCTTCTATTTGTTCAGCTTCACCCTCGTGAAAAGCATCAGCTCCTTTTAAAAGCCCTTTAAATATAGCGGTGTAGGCAGAAGAAGGGTCTTCACCTCTTTGCTTTCGACAAGCAAGTTCTATAGAATAAATGACATCTTCAGGCGTGAGCTTGTGACGGTCGCCAATAAGTTCGTGGCTATGAAAATACACATCATCCCGAAGTTCAAAAGTGATGGTTTTTCCATTATCGCTGATCTCCCAATCTTTTGCGAGGGAAGGTTGTGCTTCCAACGTTTCTGGGTTGAGCGTTACCAAACCTTCAAGGATTTGACTGAGAACCACGGAAGAATACACATCTGTAACTT
This sequence comes from uncultured Fluviicola sp., assembly GCA_964346075.1. Classification (GTDB taxonomy): domain Bacteria; phylum Bacteroidota; class Bacteroidia; order Flavobacteriales_D; family Crocinitomicaceae; genus Brumimicrobium. The sequence goes on from CAYFTH010000005.1 coordinate 13,521, forward strand.
TTCGTGCCTCTAAAGTCGCAGGCTCATTCGCTAATGCGAATGTAAAAGTCCCGCCCGCGTGTTCAAATTGTTTTTTATCATTACCAGAACAAGCCGCCAGTAAAAGCGAAGCACTCAATAATAGTAGTCCGAAGTTTTTCATAGTTATTGATAATTAGTCACGTATGTATATTTATAGCCGAGAAAGATAACCTCAGTTAATTTCAACTAATTTAACAGAATATTTTTACATGGTTCATTTAATCCTTTATTTTTTTGCTTTGGTAGGAAAAAATCTGCTCTTGACAGAAAAAAAGTTCGCGACAAATTGTTTTTTTAATAAATTGCTGCTAATATTGCAGTTGTAAAATCTTTCACACATTAATTAAATGAAAATACTATTTGTATCATTCGTCTTAACCTTTATGGCTTTTAGCCTTCACGCTAACCTGTCTATAGAAGGGAGTTTCCAAGGGAAGAACTTATATGTCCAGAATCCAGCTAGCGATGATGGGTTTGGTTTTTGTGCCTCTAAAGTCACCGTTAACGGAGACATTATGCCAGGTGGTGTGAGCCGAAGCGCTTTTGAAATCGATTTCTCACTGTTCAACATTGAAGTAGGTGAAGAAGTTTTTATCGTCATTGAACACGGAGATGGATGTAAGCCCAAAATCTTAAATCCAGAAGTATTATTGCCGAGATCCACTTTTGAAGTGACGGAAATGAACGTTACCAAAACGGGGGAGATTGAATGGACTACGAAAAGTGAGCAAGGTGAACTTCCGTACATCGTAGAGCAATACCGGTGGAATAAGTGGGTGAGTGCTGGTGAGGTTGATGGTACTGGTGAAGCTGGTCCTAATAATTACGAATTCAAAGTAACACCGCACTCAGGAGAAAACAAAGTGCGCGTTGTACAAATTGACCACTCTGGTATGAAGCGTAAGTCTCCTGAAAAAACATTTACCTCAGATGTAGAAGAGGTAGAAATGGCTCCTAAAAAGGTGAAAACAGAAATTAAATTTACAGCTAATGGGGAGCCTTCTGAGACAAAATACGAAATTTATGATGCTTACGGAAATATTGTCAAAAAGGGATATTCTTCGAGCGTAAATTGCGAAAATTTACGTAAAGGAGCCTATTACATCAATTTCGACAATCAAAATGAGAAGTTCATTAAAGGTTAGAATAAATATTGTTTAATGAAAATCCCGTTAACTTAAAGTTGACGGGATTTTTTTATTGAATTAGAATCATGAGAAAAATTGAGCATATCGGTATCGCAGTAAAGAACATCGAGGACGCTATAGAGGATTACGAAAAACTTCTGAATACCCCATGTTACAAGGTTGAAAATGTAGAGTCGGAGGGCGTAAAAACAGCATTCTTTCAGGTTGGCGAATCTAAAATTGAGTTACTTGAAGCGACAAACGTAGATAGTCCAATTGCAAAATATCTGGAAAAAAAGGGTCCAGGAATGCATCATATTGCCTACGATGTTGAAGCTATCGAATTGGAAATCAATCGCCTTGAAAACGAGGGCTTTCAGTTAATTCAGGCGAGCCCCAAAGATGGTGCAGATAATAAAAGAATTGCATTTTTACACCCTAAAACAACTCAGGGTGTATTAGTTGAGCTTTGTCAGGAGAGGACGCAGTAAGTCGATAAGATTTGTTTCTCTAGTATTTAAATGGATACTTTGAAGCCCGGCACGCTGAGCTCCCTCTACATGCTGAAGACTATCATCAATGAATAGTGTTTGCGAAGGATGGTAGTTATGTTGTTGGCAGACATAAATGAAAGCTGCGGCATTTGGCTTACGAGATCCTATATCAGAGCTAAAATAAACACCGTCAAAATACGGTTGAAGTGATTTTTGGCCGTGCTCAAGCCTTAAATGTTCATGAAAAACTTCTAAGTGCAGTGGATTCGTATTGCTTAAAAGGGCGGTATTGTATGCTTTGTTCACTGCACTTAAAAATTCGAGTCGTTCTGAAGGGAGATCCTCCAACATAGCGTTCCAGGCTGTTATGATTTCCTCGTTTGAAACGGGGTGAGGTAACATTGTCTTCAAATGATTCACAAATTTTGTAGAATCAATCTGACCAGTTTCGTAATGGTCGAAAACCTTTGTTTGTTTCGCCTGAGTATAAAGTGTTTCAAAATTTGGAATACCGAGCTGCTCAAATGCAGCTATCGTTTTGTTATAATCAATATTCAAAATGACACCGCCGAGGTCGAAAATGATATTCTTGATCTCCATGGTAATGTTACTGGTAATTTATTTGTTAACCTTCAGACTTTACTGCTTCTTTTGATGTAAAGTAGCATCTATTGTGAAGTCGATCATAGGGTCAATATGCCCCTCTTCAGGCTTTTCCGGGTTTGGAGTAGCAAGCGCGAAGTTCAGTGAACGCATATCAATACTAAAATCTCCGCGAAGCATCATTTTGTTGTCTTGAACAAAAGTTAATAACGGTATTGTTTGTTCGAGCTGTACATCCATTACCTTAATTGATAGCTGAGCAGAATCTGGTTGGACATTATGTATGGTTACCTTCGCTTGTGCATATTGACTCACATCAAAAAAGTCCGGGCTTTTTAAGTGCCCCTCTAGTTTATCCTTCATTTTGCCTGTGAGATCGGTATTGTTGATCGTCGTCAAATCTATCGTAAATTGACCGGAAATATCACGCTCATCTTTGTTGTGTTGTTGAATAACTCCCTTAGCTAGCTCTACCGTTCCAACGTGATGTTTGTTGACTTTCATTTTTGGATAGTTCTGCGACTGCCAGCGTTTATGGACTTTTTCACCTTCTTTGATAGGGGTGATCCAGGATCCAGTCCAACGCAATTCACTCTCTGATTCGGAGAGCTCGTATGTTTTTGCCGTTACCTTTTTGGTTGTAAACTTGGTTTGAAATCGCAATGCTGTTAGCGCAATAATAACGATACCGACAAGAATTGAAGTTGTTTTCATAAAGGATGATTTTTAGGAACTAAAGCTAATAAATAGATCGTAATTCAAACAAAAAAGCACCTTATTTCTGGGTTTTGAACAAAAAAAGGCCGTGTACACATTGCACACGACCTTTGTAAAAATATGGGGCTTTAATTCTTATTTCGCCTTTAACGTCGTTTTCAATTTAAAGTCTACTGAAGGATCAATGTGTCCTTCCTCAGGTTTCTTGGGATTAGGAGACATCATTTTAAAACCAAGCGGACTCATGTCGATACTGAAATTACCTTCCACCATCATTTTGTCACCTTTAGTGACAGTCATAACCGGAACAGTCGCTTCTAACTTCTTATCCATAATATGAATAGCAATGTCTGCAGAACCGTCCTTGATGTTTTTCAACTTCACGTCTGCCTTGGCGTACTCTTTTACATTAAAGAAATCTGGGCTTTTAATATGACCTAAGAACTTTTCTTTTTCTTTTCCTTCTAAATCAGAATTGCTGATGGTCGTGAGGTCAACAACGAATTTCCCAGAAACATTATCACCATCTTTAGTGATCATTCCATCTGCAAGTTGCACCGTTCCCATGTGTTTTTTGTCCTCAACCATTTTATCGCCTTCTTCAGCTGGTTTGATCCAGGTACCTGTCCATCCGATTTTACTTTCGTCAGCAACAAGTCCGTATTTCTTTACCTTGTTTTCTTTTTTGTCAGCTTGCTGTTCTGTTTTCTTGTTGTCTTTTTCTTCAGTTTTTTCTGAATCTCCTTTGCAAGCAGTTAGTCCTAATGCTGCAAATACAAAGGCTGCATAAATCGTTTTTTTCATGTCGTTCTAATTATTTTAATGTTTTCAACAAATATAACATTTTGTTTACCATGGTAACTATGGAATAGCCGAAAATTCAATTTAAATATGCGTAATTGTAACACGAACGTTAAAGCTGAAGGCTTTTTTGCTAAATCCGTGCAGTGATTACAAAAAAAACGGCTTACTTGGACTCTTTTCGCTTTGTTATGAAAAATTCTTTCTAAATTCGTGAACTGATGAAAAGGGGAGTTGACAAACATGGTAGAAGGGGGTTGCAGTCTGGATATTTATCTGTAATTGTTGGCATTTCGCTGGTGCTTTTTATGCTGGGCTTAGTCATAGGGGCTTATTTCGGTTTGGAAAACATGCAGCAATCCGCCAAGGAGGATATTGAAATTGATTTGTTTTTTAATCCTTCGATCAATGATTCTGACATCAAGCTGATAGAGCAGGAATTAAAGGATTGGCCTGAAATCAAAGCGGTGTGGTTTGTGTCTTCCGAGCGCGCACTGGAGGTTTTTCAACCCAATGACGAGGCGGCGAATGAAATCAAATCGATATACAATGGAGCGAGCCCGTTTCCACCATCAGTTTCGTTTCATCCGTATAGTAGTCAAGTGAATAAAGAGCGTTTGGAGGCTTTACGACAAAAAATTCTTACGGAGTATGGGGACAGTGTTGATGAAGTCAACTACGATGAAAACCGCATTGAACAAGTGAATTTAGGTTTTTTACAGTGGGTTTACTTATTTGTTGCCATAGCTGTGCTGTTGACAATTATTGCGTTTGCTATGATCAATAATACGATTCGCCTGGCGCTATATTCTAAACGTTTTACCATTAAAACAATGCAACTTGTTGGAGCAAAGGGTGGGTTTATTCGCAAACCGTTTTTGATGAATGCAGTAGCTCAAGGCTTTTTATCTGCAATTATTGGAACGGCACTGTTGTTGGCTGTGTTTTATGCGCTGAGAAATTACATGTCATTAATAACTAACACTTACAACCTTGAAACATTTTTGCTGCTGTTTGCTTCGCTGATCGTAATAGGTGTTTTTATCAGCTTTTTTTCGACGTTGTTTGCATTAAACAAATATTTGCGCAAGAAATTGGATAGTTTATACTAAAAGAATAAAGAATTATGGCAAAAGGTAAAAAATACGGGGATACATTGGATTCCCCTACCAGCGGAAAAAGCAAAAAGTCTGCAACGAATGCAAAATCCAATATCAGGGATAATAAGTTTATCTTTAATCGATCGAACTACGTATACTTGATTGTAGGCGTTTTGCTTAACGTAATTGGTTTTTTATTTATGATTGGAGGTGCTGCGGAAAACCTGAATGAATTTAACGCTTCAGCATTATTTTCTAAAATGCGCATTACGTTCGCGCCCATCTTGATTTTAATTGGTTTCGCAATAATCATCTACAGTATTATGAAAAAACCAAAAGCATTGAAAACATCTTCTCAGGATGGAGAACAATGATTATAATTTTCGTCAAGGTGAGATTCTGTGCGTTGATAAACCGTTGCACTGGACTTCATTTGACGTCGTTAACAAGCTGCGCTGGAAGCTGAAGAAAAAGTACGGCATTAAACGGTTTAAAGTGGGACACGCTGGCACGTTGGATCCTCTGGCCACGGGGTTGTTATTGATCTGTACAGGCAAAAAAACAAAAGTCAGCCAACAACTAACGGGTGATGACAAAACATACACGGGTACCATACTGCTGGGCAAGACCACGCCGAGTTACGACCTGGAAACCGAATTTGATACCGAAAGTTCGACTGATGCATTGACGGAGCAACAAATACATCAGGCTGTAGATCATTTTTTGGGGGAACAACAACAAACCCCACCCGCATTTTCGGCCAAGAAAGTAAATGGAAAACGCGCCTATACCTCAGCTCGCCAGGGTAAAGCCGTTGCGTTAAAATCCAGTACAATTCATATACACGCGTTCGAAATCAATACCGATCGTTTTCCCGAAGTGGATTTCCGCGTTAAATGTTCGAAAGGGACGTATTTGCGCTCGCTGGCACATGATTTCGGGAAACATTTAGGCGTTGGTGGAACGCTTGTGGCTTTGCGACGAACCGTTTCAGGTGACTTTAGTATAGAAGAGGCCAAAAAAATAGATGATTGGCTTTCAATTATTGAATCAACTGAAGTTGAAGCAATATCATCTTGATGGGTGACCATGGATGAATCAAAAGAAAATAGAATATTGGTTGTAGACCAACCGGTCTACTTAGAGCTAAAGGAAACGTTACGTGAATTTCTGGAAGAATCGGTCGGTCTAGTTCAGTTTTATGATCAATTTACCTTTGCTGAACATGCCAAGGATCAAAATGTGCTTTGTTATTTATCGGATGATCAGGTCAAAGAATTACTGTGTAAGCAAAAGGAGACAAACCTCAAGTTAGGTTTTCTGCCTCACCCTAAAGCGCAGAATGTCATTTCTGGTTTTCAAGTCAATAAAGATGTAAAAAGTGCATTTATTGAACTGACAGAAGCTCAGGAATGCCTGAAGACAGATTTACTCTACTGTAATGATGAGCCTGTGCTCAATTATGCTGTCATCGGCGACATATCAACGCTCGTTACCATGAAAAATCCTTCTAAGTCGCTGGGGACAAAACTGAAGCGGTTTTTCCGATTTGTACGAAAGCTCCGCGATGTAAAAGCTGTTCCTTTGACACTATCTTTTGAAGATAAAGATGCCATTGATACATGCGCAACGGATGTACTGATTGTTCAACATGCTCAAAATAATCTGGTTTCGCGTATACTTTCCGAAGATCATACGATCAATAATGGTTTGTTCCACACTTTTGTTTTTGCACCCAGAAGTATACTTGAATTACTAAAGGCCTATGTGATTAAGCTTTTGCTCGGACAAGGTGAAAAAGACAGGAAATTTACTTTTTTAAGCAAGTTCAAGGTCGAATCATTGCGTATCTCAGCAGACCAGTTATTTCGGTTTTCACTCGACGGTCATGTTGTCTCGACACAAGAGATGAATCTGGAGTTCAGAGGGCAATTTCTTCAAATACCTTCTGATACTACACGTAACATAGAAAAAGGAAAAGAAAAGTCCGGAGGAAAAGTGTTTCAGTCAAAACATTTGCCAACGGGTGCTCTAAGAAAAGAAATGGTACGGAAAAGACTTCCATTTATTTCGCATGCCTCTACAGATGAATACAAAGAGTTATTTACTCAGCTCAGAGAGAATGCACGTCCCAGCCAGAATTATGTTGTATTAATGACATTGTCCACGATCTTAGCCACGTTTGGGGTCTTTGCAAATTCATCTCCGGTCATCATTGGGGCCATGATATTAGCCCCCTTAATGGCTCCTATTATATCTTTAGCGATGGGCGTTTTGAGGCAAGACCGTCTATTGATAAAAAACAGCTTGATTACGGTTCTCGTTGGGGTACTGGTGGGTTACACTTTTGCGATTATTTTAACATTTATTACGCCCATTAACGATATGAACACAGAAGTAACTTCCCGCATCAAACCCAACATTATAGATTTAGGGATTGCAGTGATATCTGGTGCTGCAGGAGCTTATGCTTATTCGAAAGAGAGCATTGCTAAAACATTGGCAGGAGTAGCGATTGCTGTCGCCCTTGTCCCTCCTTTAGCTGTATCTGGCATTGGCTTGGCATGGGGGGAATGGTCGGTGTTCTTTGGTGCGTTCTTGCTGCTACTTACCAACCTCACAGGTATGGTGCTCGCAGCTGCACTAACATTCTTGTTTACAGGCTACAGTCCCTTTAAACTGGCCAAAAAGGGATTGTTGATTTCTTCATTTGTAGTACTGTCTATAAGCATCCCTTTAGGCTATGGGTTTTTCAAAGTCGTGGAAGAAAATCGAATTATTCAGTCGCTCAATTATAGATCGATCAATGGTGTATTTATAGAGCATGTGCGGTTAGAAAGTAATGATCCAACTGTGATTGCACTCGATATGACGGTTGATGAATATCCCACCGAAAAGGAGCTTCAAGAAGTGAAAAAAAAGGTGGAAACAATTATTGATAAAGAGGCAACATTAAAGATTATAATTCAGTTAAAACGTTAAGCAGAATTCTTTTTGAGATTAGAGATGTATTAGTGCGGCAAAGACGGATTAATTTTTTACATTTGTTGCCCTCAAAAAAACGGTACGCTTTGAATAAAATGAAACTTTCCGAGTTCGATTTCGAATTACCCGAAGAACTCATTGCAAAATATCCAGTCGATAATCGCGATGAGTCGCGTATGATGGTTGTCCACCGTGAAACTGGTGAGATTGAACATAAAATGTTTAAGGACATCATTGATTATTTCGATGAGGGAGACGTGATGATCAGAAATAACACGAAAGTGTTTCCCGCGCGGATGTACGGAAATAAAGAGAAAACGGGTGCTAAAATCGAAGTGTTTTTGCTCCGGGAGTTGAACAGAGACTCCTTACTGTGGGATGTCTTGGTAGATCCCGCAAGGAAAATCCGAATTGGAAACAAACTATACTTTGGAGATGATGAGTCTCTAGTGGCCGAAGTGATAGACAATACAACTTCTCGTGGTCGGACGTTGCGCTTTCTTTATGATGGCACATACGATGAATTCAAAGATAAAATCACGGAGTTGGGAGAAACACCACTTCCTAAATATATCAAGCGGGATGTAGAAGATCAGGATGAAAAGCGTTATCAAACGATATATGCCAAAGAAGAAGGAGCTGTAGCGGCACCTACTGCTGGCATGCACTTTTCTAAACAACTACTTAAACGGTTGGAAATAAAAGGTGTGAATTTTGCCGAGATTACGCTACATGTTGGTTTAGGCACTTTTCGAGCTGTAGAAGTTGAAGATTTGACGAAGCATAAAATGGACTCAGAGCAGACCATAATTCCACAAAAAGCGGCTGATGTTGTTAACGAAGCGAAAGAGAAAAAACGAAGGGTTTGTGCGATTGGAACAACATCAATGCGCTCTGTAGAAACATCAGTGTCTACGGATGGCATGTTGAAATCTTACGATGGTTGGACCAATAAATTTATTTTTCCGCCTTATGAGTTCAGTATAGCTAATTCCATGATCACGAATTTTCATACACCTTCATCCACTTTATTAATGATGGTTTCTGCTTTTATGGGTCATGATTTAATGAAGCGTGCCTATGACGAAGCAGTTAAAGAAAAATATCGATTCTTCTCTTACGGTGATGCGATGTTGATTATTTAGGAGTCGATTGAAATAGATAAAATTTGTGAAGTCGTCCGTCATTCGGACGGCTTTTCTTTATTTTTACACCATGAGTATTTCTATAATTATCACTGCGGGAGGTATTGGTAAACGCATGAATGCCAATAGACCCAAGCAATTTATAAAATTAGGTGATCGCACCATTCTTCAGCGAACGATCGAGTGTTTTTACCAATTTGATCAAACCTCACAGATTCTTCTGACCTTACCTCAGGATTGGATCAGTTATTGGGAAGAGGAATGTCAACGCAGCGGGTTTGTGGTTCCACATCAAATTATTGAAGGAGGTGCAGAGCGATATGATTCTATAAAAAATGCTTTAGGATATGTTACGGGAGACGTTGTACTGGTGCATGATGGTGTACGACCCTTTGCAAATCACAAAACAATTAGCGGTGTTATAGGTGCGCTCCAAACATCCGGGGCTGTTGCTCCGGTTTTGAAAATCAAACACTCATTGCGCAAGGGAAATCAATATGATAATACCGCAATTCCAAGAAGTGATTTTTGGGAAGTACAAACGCCGCAGGGATTTCAGCGTACTATTATTGAATCTGCCTATGAGCTGCTTTTCGATGCTACGATAACAGATGATGCGACACTGGTCGAAAAATCGGGAACGAAAGTTGTACTCGTTGAGGGAAACGAAGAAAACATTAAAATCACTACTCCTTTTGATTTGAAAATTGCAGCGGTAATGATTGGTCAAATGGATCAAACAGAATAGAAAACGTTGACTGAATAAGTGGTGTTCCTATTTTCCTGTTAATTTTGCGCTAAAAGGCAATGTACCATGAAAGTAGTTGATCACATTAATGCTGCCAACGAAACCTTATTCTCTTTCGAAATACTACCTCCATTGAAAGGGAAGAGTATTGAGTCGATCTATAAAGGAATCGACCCATTGATGGAGTTTAAGCCCAAATTTGTGAACGTGACATACCATCGCGAAGAGTATATCTATCGGGAGCGGGATCGCGGACTACTCGAAAAGGTAGCGATTCGAAAAAGACCTGGAACGGTTGGTATTTGCGCTGCTATTATGAATAAGTATCACGTCGATGCTGTTCCACACTTAATTTGTGGTGGATTTAGTAAAGATGAAACGGAGAATGCGTTGATTGATTTACAGTTTTTGGGAATTGATAATGTACTCGCTTTACGAGGAGATCCGATTAAAACAGAATCTACCTTTCGACGCACGAAAAATGGTCATAAATATGCTGTAGAGCTTATCGAACAGATTACGGCCATGAATAATGGTCATTATACCCTGGATGAAATAGAACTTGAGCCTACGGATTTTTGTATTGGCGCAGCCGGATATCCGGAGAAACATTTCGAATCGATGAATATGGCAACAGATTTGCACTACTTGAAGAAAAAAGTGGATGAAGGGGCCGATTATATTGTGACACAACTATTTTTTGACAATAAAAAGTTCTTTCATTTTGTAGAAAAATGTCGTGAAAATGGAATTGACATACCGATTATACCTGGAATAAAACCAATTACGAAGATGAGACACATCTCGTTTTTACCCAAGTTTTTCCACATTGATTTTCCTGATGAATTGTCTCGGGAATTGCTGAAATGTAAGACGGATGAAGAAGTGAAAGCTGTTGGAATGCGCTGGGGAACCGAACAATCAAAAGAGTTGAAAGCGGCTGGTGTTCCATGTATCCATTATTATACCATGTCGGATTCGACAGAGGTAAAACAAATTGCACGTGAAGTGTTTTAAATGAAACGAAAAGTATGAGAGTATTTATAATGTTTTTATTGAGTACGCTGATCTTTCAGCATGCCTGGAGTCAGGATGAGGAGTTACAACTCGAAAATGTGCTGGTGATTGCGCAGCAAGACAAGGTTAAAGATCGCTATTCCATGGAAGTAGCCTTTTTAGAGCTTTTCAATCGCTACGGAATTGAAAGCAAAGCTTCATTGAATGTTTTAAAACAAGGAGGAGATCCCACTGTATTATTGACAGATAGTCTTCAAAACAAATTAAAGTCGGAGGGTATTGACACTTATCTTCTGATTTCTGTACGAGGCTACGATAAACGGTTTCGACCTTCTGAAGAATTGCGTTCTTTTGAAGAGGAAATAGAAGCCGGACACTTGTTCCCATTGTATCGAGAAAGCGCTACTTCGGTGACATTTACATTTACGTTTTATCGCGATTTAGAACCGGTACATTATGAGTTGATTAAAACCGGAACAGTTGGTTCAAGGGATGCTGTTCTTAAAAAACTTATGCGTAAAGCTGAACGCCGGCTTAAACGTGATTGGATAGACGATTAGTTATCGTTTATTGAGTAGAGCCGAAACGTATTTACCGATAATATCAAATTCCAGATTGACTGGATCACCTACCTTGAGCTGGTGAAAGACAGTGTGTTCGTAAGTGTAAGGAATCACATGAACGCTAAATTTGTCGTCTTTTGAATCAACAACAGTGAGGCTCGTACCGTTCACGGTGATAGAACCTTTCTCAACGGTTAAATCGCTGGAGGTGTAATTAAATTCAAAAACCCAGCTTCCTTCGCGCTCTTCAATAGCAGTACACGTACCTATTGTATCTACATGGCCCTGAACAATGTGACCGTCAAACCTACCGTCCGCGGGCATACATCGCTCCAAATTTACAGCGTCTCCTACTTTCCAGGAGTTCATGGCCGTCTTTTTAAGCGTTTCTTCAATCGCAGTTACGGTATATTCATCGTCATTTATAGAAACTACAGTGAGGCATATGCCGTTGTGCGCTATACTTTGGTCAACTTGTAATTCCTGAGTAAAGGGAGCAGCTATCGTGAAATGAATATTGCTGCCTTCGGGCTTTATTTGTTGTACAACGCCGAGTTCTTCTATAATTCCTGTAAACATATGTCCTTGTTTTTAGCGATCAACAAGTGATTGCATCATTTCGTTCAACTTAACTAAGTTTCATGTTGTCAATAAGACGAACTTCTCCACAATAAGCTGCAATTCCCGCAATTGCACCATCCACCCAATAATGTTGTAGTTCTTCCATACTCTGAGGGTGAACGATACGCAAATATTCGAGTTCCAGTTTTCCCGTATTAAAGTACGCTTCCATTCGTTGGCGGGTCACGGCGGGAGAATATTTTTCGGCCCATTCGCGACCTTTCAAAAGCGTTTTATAAATGATGGAAGCATTTTGTTTATCCGCATCAGTGAGTCGGTAATTTCTGCTGCTCATAGCTAGTCCGTTCGATAGACGCTTGGTAGGCACGGGAACAATCGAAACATCAAATTCCAGATCGTTTGCCAGTTTTTCTACCACAGCTACCTGTTGAAAATCCTTTTGCCCAAAATAGGCATAGTGGGGCTGAATAATTTCAAAAAAGCGAGCGACCACATTTACGACTCCTCTGAAGTGACCAGGTCGGTAAGTACCTTCCAGAACAGTAGCAATCCGTCCCAGATCAATAGTGAATTTGGGTTTGTCTTTGGGGTAGACCTCTTCACGGGAGGGCATAAAGACAATGTCGCAATTGGCACTTTGGAGTAGTTCGAGGTCTTCAGATGTTCGTTTTGGATAGTTGGAAAGATCCCCTTCATTATTGAATTGCGTGGGATTTACAAATATGGTAACGACGACAATATCACAGTTTTTTTGAGCAGATTCAACCAGTGCCAGGTGACCACCGTGTAATGCTCCCATTGTCGGAACAAATCCAATCACCAGACCTTGCTCGCGAAGTGTGTTTAAATGCTGCTGGAGGTTTGAAACGCTAGTAAATTGCTGCAATGTAAATTGTTTGAGATTTTTCGAAAAGCAGCAAATCTATTCTTTTATAATGAATTTCCGAATTTTTTTTTATATTTTTGTAAACGTTTTATCAAAATATTTTTCATGGAGAAAAAGAGAATTCTTTTCGTTTCGCAAGAAATAACACCGTTTTTACCAAAATCTGAAATTTCAACTGTCGCTCGTAAACTGCCGCAAGGTGTGCAGGAGAGTGGTAAAGAAATTCGAGTATTTATGCCGCGTTTCGGTGTCATCAACGAGCGTCGTCATCAACTGCATGAAGTCATTCGGCTCTCGGGCATGAACTTGATTATCGATGATATGGATCATCCGTTAATCATTAAAGTGGCGTCGATTCCTACTGCGCGAATGCAGGTGTACTTCATTGATAACGAAGATTATTTCAAGCGAAAAGCCGTCCTGCATGATAACAATGGGGATGAGTTTAAAGATAATGACGAGCGTTCTATGTTTTTCTGTCGTGGCGTCCTGGAGACGGTGAAGAAGTTAGGTTGGAAGCCTGATGTGATTCATTGTCATGGATGGATGACTTCCTTGATGCCCATGTACGTCAAGGATATTTACAATAAAGATCCTCACTTCTCGGATACTAAAGTCGTTTATTCCGTTTATGGTAATGACTTTAACAAAAATTGGGACAACAAGTTTTCTGAGAAACTTAAGTTTGAGGGATTCAAAGAAGAGATTATAGAATCCATTAAGTCTGGTGACTTTACGAGTTTGAATTCCGCTGCAATGAAATATTCGGACGGTGTCGTACTTGGAAGTAAAGACGTAAATACATCGTTGAAGGAAGCTTATGAAAATTGTTCGGGGCTGAAAATGGAGTTTAATCCAGAAGAGATGCAACCGAAAGAAATGAGTGAATTCTTCGATAAAGTAATTGAAGAAGAAGCTATTATACAATGATAAGAAAACAACAGATTAAAGTAAATAAGTGGCGGAAAGTAGGATTGCTTTCCGCTGCTTTTTTTGTTTTATTCGGAGGCCTCATCGGCTGTAAAAAAGACGGCAATCCGCTTGGTCAGAATGCGCTTCCCGGTGGAAGTGAAATGAATTCAGGAGGTGTGGATACCTTTGAGCTGTTCACTTATTCAGTCGCTGAGGATACTGTCGTTGCGAAATATCCACGTTATAACCTTATCGGGAGTTATAATGATCCCTCATTTGGAGAAGTGGAAGCTAATTTCTATACGCAGTTATTATTGTCGGGGTTTTCTCCGGATTTTGGAAATTTGAATACGTTGGCTATCGATTCATGTGTTCTCGCTTTTGAGTATGGCGGTTACTATGGACCTATTCGCGAGCATCAGTTTGAAGTATATGCATTGAATCAGCAACTTTCTGCCGACTCTTCTTATACGAACGCTTCAACAGCCACTTACAATGGTCAGCAGCTGATTCCTGCAAATAATAATCAACAGCTGATCACTCCTTCACCCCAAACGCGAACAGTCGTCGGATCGGACACTGTTAATCCACAATTGCGTTTGCCAATTGATACGCTGTTTGCGAGGGATTTACTGAACTGGGCCGAAAGTGCAGAAGACAATGCGGCATTTACTTCGAATTTTCCCGGTCTACATGTGCGTGTCAACAACAGTATGTTTTCGGCAGGTGATGGTTCTGTGTTTTATCTGAATGCAACAAATCCTTCATCAAAGCTGACGGTTTACTACACGCAAGATGGTGAACAATTCGAATTCGATTTTCTTATCAATAGCGACGCTGTGAATTTCAATCATGTGGACTTTAATTCAGCAGGGTCAGACTTTGAACAAGTGTTAAATGATTCTACTTTGGGTCAAAATGCATTCTACGCTCAGGCATTTGTGGCACGTGCGAAAATTGATTTTCCCTCATTGAATGATTTACCGAAAGACATTATTATTCATGAGGCGTATTTAGACCTTCCTGTTAGTTATTATCCACAGGGTGATTTTTACCCCAGTGCTGAGGTGTTTGCGACTTCTCAAATTTTTAACGACGATCCAAGGAAATTTGTGATCAATACCGGAGGTGAGCCCGTGCCATTCAATCCATCGACAAGCTCTTATCGTTTCAATTTGAGGAATTACGTTCAAAATGTCTTGAGCGAAGATATCCAAAATAACGGAATATTTATCTCGCCTCGATTATTCAATACATCGGTGGAGCGCATTATTTTTAACGGACCTAATACCATGAACAAAAAAGCCCCCAAATTAAACGTGGTATTTACCGAACTTTAACAAATAAGTAGTATTAATTGAGAATATTATGTGTGGAATTGTAGCATATATTGGAGATCAACAAGCCTTTCCGATCGTGTTGAAAGGGTTAAAAAGATTAGAATATCGCGGTTACGACAGTGCCGGTATTGCTGTGATCAATGATCAGCAATTGAAGAATTATAAGCAGAAGGGAAAGGTGGCAGAACTGGAGACCTTTACAGAAAACAAAGATGTTGAAGGTACAATCGGTATTGGTCATACACGCTGGGCAACGCATGGCCTTCCAAATGATATCAACGCCCACCCGCATGTTTCAGGAGATGGAGAAATTGCCCTTATCCACAATGGCATTATTGAGAATTATGACACCTTGAAGGAAGGCTTGCTATCCAGAGGGCACGAATTTAAAAGTGAAACGGATACTGAGGTACTTATTCATCTCATTGAAGATATAAAGAAGAATGATGAGGTAACTACTGCCGAAGCAGTGCGGCTGGCACTGACTAATGTTATCGGAGCGTACGCGATTGTGGTTATGGATCAATCTAATCCAGATCAGCTTATCGCTGCTCGTAAAAGTAGTCCGCTCGTTGTGGGTATTGGTAACAAAGGCGATTATTACCTTGCTTCTGATGCCACGCCGATTGTAGAATATACAAATGAGGTCGTTTATCTCGATGATGAAGAAATTGCAATTGTCGATAGAAATAAAGGGTTGCGGTTATATAATATTCAGAACCAGGAGAAAACGCCTTATATTCAGGAGTTGGAGCTTCAGTTGGAAGAACTGGAAAAAGGTGGTTATGAACACTTCATGCTCAAGGAAATCCACGAACAACCCCGCTCTATTAAAGATTGTTTTCGCGGAAGACTGAATGTGGATAAAGGATGGGTTGGTCTCGGTGGAATAAAAGATTATGAGCAGCAGCTGGCCAACGCCAATCGTATTATAATGGTAGCTTGCGGAACATCATGGCATGCGGCGTTGGTGGGAGAATATTTATTAGAAGATTTAACACGCGTTCCAGTAGAGGTAGAATACGCATCAGAATTTCGTTACCGCAATCCTATTATTGAAGAGGGTGATATTGTAATTGCTATTTCACAATCGGGAGAAACGGCTGATACGTTGGCCGCTCTTGAATTGGCGAAGTCAAAGGGAGCTATAATTCTCGGTATTTGTAATGTTGTGGGTTCTTCTATTTCCCGTATTACACACGCTGGTTCTTATACCCATGCAGGGCCTGAAATTGGAGTTGCCTCTACCAAGGCATTCACCGCTCAAGTAACGGTGCTCACATTAATGGCTTTGACGATTGCCAGAAAGAAAGGAACTTTGAATGAATCGAAATTCAGACGTTTGATTACTGAAATGGAGTTGATCCCGGACAAGGTTTCGCGCATACTGGAATCGAGCACCTATATTGAAAAACTTTCTAAAAACTATAAAGATGCGCGAAACGCGCTCTATCTGGGAAGAGGTAATTCGTTCCCAGTGGCATTAGAAGGAGCGCTAAAGCTAAAAGAGATATCGTACATTCATGCTGAAGGTTATCCCGCGGCGGAGATGAAACATGGTCCAATTGCACTCATCGACGAAGAGATGCCCGTTTTTGTCATTGCCACAAAAGGTCCTTCGTATGAAAAAGTTGTAAGTAACATTCAAGAAGTGAAAGCCAGAAAAGGAAAAGTGGTTGCAATCGTCACTGAGGGAGATGTGCAAGTGAAAAATATGGCTGATCACGTCATAGAAATTCCAGATACGGATGAGCATTTAACTCCACTGCTTACGACGATACCACTACAATTAGTTTCATATTATATTGCCGTGATGCGCGAATGTAATGTGGATCAACCGAGAAATTTAGCCAAATCAGTAACGGTCGAATAAAAATAGAATTATGGAATTAAGTTTAGATGGAAAGCGAGCTGTAGTTTGTGGAAGTACTCAGGGTATTGGTAAATCAACTGCATTAGAATTAGCAGAACTTGGAGCTGATGTGACGCTCATAGCTAGAAATGAAGAGAAACTAAAAACGGTATTAGCAGAACTCAAACCGAACGAAAAGCACGGTTATTTAGTTGCTGATTTTTCAAAACCACAGGAACTTAAGAAGACGATTACGAACTGGGCAACTGAAAATAAAGCCCACATTTTGTTGAATAATACCGGAGGACCGAAAGGTGGCCCAATTATAGATGCGGGTACGGAAGAGTTTGAAGAAGCCTTTTCACAACACTTAATTTGTAACCATATCATGGTGCAAGCGTTGTTTCCCGGGATGAAAGCATTGGAATACGGGCGTATCATAAATATTATTTCTACAAGTGTGAAACAACCACTCGATGGTTTAGGTGTGTCGAATACTGTACGCGGTGCCGTAGCTAATTGGAGTAAAACACTTGCCAATGAATTGGGGAAATTCAATATTACGGTAAATAATGTGCTTCCAGGAGCAACAAATACGTCGCGACTGCAATCCATAGCAGAGAATAAAGCAGCAAAATCTTCAGGTCTGAATTATGATGAGATTCTTTCAAATATGGCAGAACTTTCACCGATGAAACGCATTGCACAACCGCATGAAATTGCGAATGCAGTTGCGTTTCTGGCGAGTCCTGCTGCAGGTTACATCAATGGTATTAACGTTCCAGTTGATGGCGGTCGGACAAAATCCTTGTAGTCGAAAACAGCTGTTTCTTAAGTTGTTTTACTGTGTAATTTTAAAAAAAATTGCCGTATGAGGCAACATTGAGTTAATGTTGAACGTCTTGTAGTGGCTATTGAACAGATGCGCGGAGAAACTGTAGTAAAAATGTACAATGATGTTGAAAAGAAATAAGGTGAAATGGTTGTTGAATATAGTGTTGGTAATGTTTCTGTCAATCAGTGCAGAACGCGTTCAAGCCTGCCATGCTTTACCTTTGCTCAATACGGGAATAACTGTTTTACCTAATGGGATTGAGGTCGACGCCGATTCCGATCCGGCCACTTGCGCAGCAGGATGTAACAACTCCGTATATTGGATAGATATTGAGGTTCGTTGTGTGGGAGAAAGTTGGAACCCTTCACCATTTAATCCAGGTTATTATGGTCCGCTCAACACTTACCCTTTCTTTCAATCCCCCCAAATGAATAAGCCGAGTTGTATACAAAAGAGCTATCCCACCACATTTATACCTTTTGGTTCACTCTGCCCTGGTGATTATCAGGTTCGGTTTAGGGAAAATCACAATTCTCAAACTGCGGCATGGACTGGAGCTTTTTATTTTACAATTCCAGGTACTCCACCTGCTGTAAATGGACAAATTACAGCGCAAAGTGATACGGTTTGTGAAGGTGAATGTACGGTACTAACGGCTGGTGTCAATGGAGGGTGCGGACTTGCTCCTGAATACTTGTGGAGTACGGGATCTACAAATTCTCAAATTAATGTTTGTCCGACAGACGACAGCATATTTACAGTAGATATTACAGAGGCATGCAGTGGAACAACTACTCAGGAGTCAATTGAAATTATTGTGATTCCTTCACCAGACGCCGGTACGGCATCGGCAAATGAAACAGCAGTCTGCGAAGGCGAAACGGTCGATTTGACATTAATCAATTACGAAGACGACATCCAGTGGGAGTCTGCCCCTAACTCAGGCGGTCCGTGGACAGATATTTCAGGTGCAACAGCGGATAACACTACATCCCCACCAATTGATAACACACAACGTTGCTTCCGTGCTCGTGTTGGAAATTGCGGAACGCCTTCTTATTCAAATGAGGTTTGTATTACTGTCAACCCTATACCAACAGTCACGGTAGACGATTTTGACATTTGTGAATATGACACGGTTGATATACCAACTACCGTTTCAAGCCCTGGAGGTGATTATCTGTGGGAGATTGATGGAACGACAACGGATACGTATTACGAAGTATCGCCTACCACTTCAACTGATTATATTGTATCATATACGTTGAATGACTGTGAGGCGAAGGATACAAGTACGGTCGTTGTGCGAAAAGTACCTAAAGCTCAGATTTCGGTCGATAGTGTGTGCTTAAACGAGGTAACACAATTCACTGATGATTCTGAATTAGATAACACACTGGGTGATCAAATTGACCAGTGGGAATGGGATTTTGGAGATGGGAACTCTTCTACTCAACAGCATCCGTCACACACATACGGTACTGAGAATATTTATGATATTGAGTTAAAAATCACCACGAATAACGGATGCCTGGACTCGACGACAGTAAATACGGCTGTTTACCCGCTTCCCGACGTTGATTTTACAGCTGAGGACGTTTGTTTTGAGGAAGATGTAGATTTCACAGAAAACACATCAGTCAGCAACGCTCATACGACAAACAATGTTGTAAGCTGGGAATGGAATTTTGGAGAAGGCTCAACCTCACAAGATGAAAACCCAATTTGGAATTACGATTCTGACGGGTTTTACGATGTGAATTTAACGGTCGAGACGAACCAAGGATGTGTCAGCGATGTTACTCAGGAGGTTATCGTGCATCCACGTCCAGTGGTGGATTATTCTGCTGATACTACGGTTGACTGTTCTCCGTTGTGCGTGACATTGAACTCCGGAGCGACGATTAATGATCCTTCAACGATGGTGAATTATCAATGGATACTTAATGACAGCATTGTAAAAAATAGTGGAGAATCGTCTTATTATGAGTGTATTAAAAACAAAACGGGAGATCCTGTTGTGTATGATTCAAAATTGATCGTTGAAAGTAATGAAGGCTGCGTGGATAGCGCTTCCATTGATAATCATTTGACTGTGAATCACAATCCCATCGCTGATTACCAGTTTGAACCGAAATACCTCGATATCGTCAATAGTGAAGCGGAATTTGAGAGCATGTCCGAGTATGCTGATTCTTTGCAGTGGATATTTGGCGTTTTTGATCAGTCTACTGAGCTGAATCCAGTGGTGAAATATCCAGAAAAAGGAGGTCAGTATCTGACCTATCTTCTTGCTTTTACCGATGAAGGATGTAAAGATTCAATTGGTGAATTTATTAAAGTAGATGAGAACATTCCAATGTATGTCCCGAATACTTTTACACCCGACGGTGATATATTTAATGAAACATTTAAGCCAATTTTCTCTGATGGATTTGTTCCGGAAGACTTCAAATTTATCATATTCAACCGATGGGGGGAAGTAGTGTTTGAATCGCGGAACCATCTTATTGGTTGGGACGGAACATATGGAACGAGCAGCGGACGAAAAGCGGAAAACGGTACTTATGTCTGGAAGATCGAGTTTAAAGAGATTGAACGGGACAAACGCTATCAGGAAACAGGACATGTGAACTTATTGCGCTAGATTTAAACTATGGTGAAACAAAAAATTGATAATATTTTGAGGAATAAAGTAATACTTTTATTACTGTTGCTATTCACATCGCTTTATGCGGAACACGGTCGTGCCTGTCATTCTCTGCCTTTAATGAATACGGGAATAACAGTTTTACCCAATGGAATTGAAATAGATGCCGATTCAGATCCGGCTACTTGCGCTGCAGGTTGTGGAAACACTCCATATTGGCTGGACATTGAGGTGCGATGTCAAAATGTTCCCTGGAATGGATCCGCCTTTAATCCCGGGTTTTATGGTCCTTTAAATACGTATCCTTTCTTTCAATCTGCTCAAATGCAAAAACCAAACTGCGTTTTGCAGAGTTATCCTACGACCTTTATTCCATTTGGTAATTTATGCCCTGGGGATTATAAGGTTCGATTCAGAGAGAACCACAACGCTGATGTTAGTGGCGGGTGGACACAATCTTTTACTTTTACCGTTCCGGGAACTGCTCCTGCTTTAAATGGACAAATAACTACTCAGAGCGACACTGTTTGTTCAGGTGATTGTACTATTCTGTCTGCTGGCGTTTCTGGAGGATGCGGGCAAGTGCTTGAATACTTATGGAGCACGGGGTCCACTAATGCACAGATTAACGTATGTCCTACGAACGATAGTGTTTTTACTGTTGATATTACGGAGCAATGCACAAACACAACGACACAAGCATCCATAGAAATTATTGTTGAACCACCTCCCGATGCTGGGACGGTGTCTGCCAGTCAAACTGAAGTTTGTGAAGGAGAAACCGTGGATTTGACATTGGTGAATTATGAAGACGACATCCAATGGCAGTTTGCCCCGAACCCTGGTGGACCATGGACGGATTTAGCTGGTGCGATTACGGATAGTGAAACGTCCCCTCCTTTAGATAATACGAATTCGTGTTGGCGTGCTGAAGTTGGGAACTGTGGTACACCTTCATTATCTAACGTAGTGTGTATTACTGTCAATGCTCAACCAGAAATTACAGCTCAGGATTATTATATCTGCGATGGTGAAACGATTGATATAGCAACTACAGTTTCTGACCCGGGCGGCGACTACTTGTGGGAAATCGATAATTCCACTGCCAGTCAATTGCCAAACATAGGTCCTTCGGATAGTACGGATTACATTGTAAATTATACACTGGGTAATTGTGATGACAAGGATACCGCAACGGTGGTCGTGTATAAAACACCCGATGCGCAAATCGATATCGACAGTGTTTGTTTTGAAGAAGAAACGAGTTTTACGGATAATTCTACGTTGGACAACTCGAATGGTGACCTGCTAACGCAATGGTCCTGGGAATTTGGTGACGGAAATACGTCAAGCGTACAGAACCCGGTGCATGAGTATGATAGTGAAAATGTTTACGATGTATCGCTAAAAGTGGAAACGAATAATGGTTGTGTAGACTCCATAACTGTTCAAACAGTCGTTTATCCCTTGCCTGTTGCTGATTTTTCTGTAGAAGATCAATGCCTGGATGTAGTCCATAACTTTGAAAACAACTCCTCAGTGAGTAGTGCCAATACCACTAACAACATAACGACTTATCTTTGGAACTTCGACGATGGCAACCTTTCCAATGAAGAGGAACCAACGCACACCTATGACAATGACGGAAATTACGATATTGAATTGTTGGTGGAAACGAATCATGGTTGCAAGGACTCAATTACTGAACAAGTGACGGTACATCCGCGTCCCGTTCCGTCTATTGATAACAATATACTTGCCGACTGTTCACCGCTGTGTTTTACATTGAGCTCAGGCTCTATTATTAATAATCCTTCAACAATGGTGAATTATAGCTGGTATTTGAACGGTGAATTGATGCAATCCAGTGCAGAAGGATCCTATGAAGACTGTTTATATAACGATTCAGATGATACCGAAGTTTACGATGTAAAATTGCGAGTAGAAAGTAATGAGGGCTGCGCAGACAGCTTGAGCGTTGAGGACTTGTTAACGGTTTACCACAATCCGGTAGCAGATTTTAATTATACACCTGAAGAACTGGATATTATTGAGTCTGAAGTACAATTTAGTAATTTATCAGTGAAAGAAGATTCAGTGGCCTGGCTATTTGATGACTTTGACAGTTCTTCAGAAAACAATCCTACGATTGAATTTCCAGAGATTGGGGGAGATTACTGGGTGAACCTGCTTGCAGTCACGGATGAGGGGTGTCGTGACTCCATTAGTAAGTTTGTTACCGTTCAAAACCGCATTCTTTTCTATGCTCCCAATACATTTACTCCTGATAATGATCCACTGAACGAGCAATTTAAGATAGAATTTCCACCCGGTTTTACTCCTGAGAATTTCGAGTTGGTCATTTACAACAGGTGGGGAGAGATTGTTTTCGAATCGCGGAACCACCTCGTTGGTTGGGACGGGACCTACGGTGCAGATAGCCAACGTAACGTTCCGGATGGAACGTATGTTTGGAAGATGCAATTCAGAGAAATACAGACCGATAAGAAATATGAGGAAACGGGGCATGTGAATGTGATTCGGTAGCAACCCGTACTTTTTATGCTTTGACCCTTATTACCAGCAATCGGGTACTGGGTAAATTGAAACCTTGTATTGAAGAAGCACACATGTAGGTCAACATACTATACGCTTTCTTGTGTGCTGAGGCTTTATAAGAGCTGTTCCTCTAATGCTTTTCATTTTTGAGTAATCCTTAATTCTAATTAGTATTCATAAACATCAAAATTACAGATGCTAACTTAATTGATGTAATAATAACAGAAACAACGTTTAAATGTTAAATAATTTTTATTCTTCCAGCCTTTTTATATATTTATGAGTTCATTAAAAAAAATATAGGTTTATGAATAAAAAATTATTAAAGGCGGTTCTACTTATACCAATCATAGCTGTTGGTCAAGTTATCGCACAAACTGGTTTTACTCCAGGAGCTGGGGCAACTGTCACTTACGCACCAAACGTTAGTGACACGATATATGACCCTGGGGGTCCGGGAGGTAACGATGTAGATGGTTCGCCTGGTAATTATCCCAACTGTGACTGTATAACGACAATTACATTAACAAACGTGACCGAGTTTCGATTTGATTATTTTAATGTATTCGCAACTTTTGATTGGGTTAAAATTTACGACGCTGCCACAGCTACTGGCACACCTATTTTTGATAATCAGTCTACTGGAGAACAATTGAAATCAGATATCGTTGCATCTTTGGGAAATGCCGTATTTAGTGGGGCCAGCGGTGATATGACAATTGAATTTAGGGCCTCAGGTGTTATAAATCGAGGCGGTTTTGCAGCTACTATAACCCGCCTAAATACAGCCCCTACCTGTGATCCTGTTGTGGATATTGCTTCGAGTAATGTGACTTCGACTGATGCAGATATTTCCTGGACAGCACAGGGTACAGAATCAAGCTGGAATATAGAATATGGTCCTGCTGGGTTTAGTACGGGGTCTGGTACGGTAATAAACACGTCAAACAACCCCCATACACTTACAGGCCTTACTCCTGACACAGATTATGATTATTATGTACAAGCCGATTGCGGCAGTGGTGATTTATCAGCTTATGTTGGTTCTGGTTCTTTTGTTACGCTTCCAACTTGCCCAGCGCCATCAGCATTAAACTTTACAGATATTGGTGCTGATTCCGTGGTGATTTCTTGGACAGAAAATGGTTCATCGGTGGATTGGACTTTTGAGTATGGTCCAACAGGCTTTACACAGGGGTCTGGATCAATTGTTAACACTACAGACAACCCAGACACTTTGACTGGATTAACATCAAGTACTGAGTATGATGTGTACCTTTGGAGTGATTGTGGAGGAGGAGATCTCTCTGATACTATAACTGGATCATTCACTACTCAAGCTACTTGTCCAGTACCATCAGCATTAAACTTTGCAGATATTGGTATAGACTCCGTCGTAATTTCGTGGACAGAAAATGGTTCATCGATGGATTGGACTTATGAGTATGGTCCAACTGGCTTTACACAGGGATCAGGAACAATCGTTAACACTTCAGACAACCCAGACACCTTAACTGGTTTAACTTCAAATACTGGATATGACGTTTATCTTTGGAGTGATTGTGGTGGAGGAGATTTGTCTGATACAATTACAGGATCATTTGTAACAGAGTGTGGAGTTATTGATGCTTTGGACTTATGTGAATCTTTTGATTCTAATTCTTCCTCACAGTCTTGTTGGTCAGTATTAGACGAGAATGCTGATGGTGATGAATGGAATATGGATTATACGTCTAATCCAAATAGCGGTGACGAATCGGCCATGATGTATACGGACTTTAATAGCGGTAATAATGATGATTGGTTGATATCACCTAAAATTAATTTGACCGCTAATGAAGTGATGAATTTCTTTTATAGAGTTCAGAGCGATTTTGAACCGAATGAGTTTGAGGTCTTGCTTTCGACAACAGGACAAAACCCCGCAGATTTTGAAGATACATTGATGTATCTTGCAAGCTATGATAACGAAACTTATATGGATACAACTGTTGATCTTAGTGCATACAGTGGCAATGTATATATTTCGTTTCACGTTCCCTCTGGAGGTTTAGACGGCTGGAGATTGTATATTGATGATGTTTGCTTTGACGTTTGTGTTCCAGAGCCTGGTCAAGATGGATATAGGGAGGTTTGTCGTGCTGATGGCACTGCTGATCTTAACGATGTGATTACAAAAGGTGAAGAAAATGGAGAATGGATATTCCCAGGAAACCAACAGTTAGTTGTTGATGATACATTATTTAGTGTCTCTAATTTACCTGCGGATGAATATGAAGTGTTGTACGTTGTTGAAGGTGGATGCGAAACTGATACAACTATTGCCACAATTAATGTATTTGCTCCTTCTTCAGCGGGTGAAGATGGTTCGGTTGAAGTTTGTTTAAATGAACCAGTTAATTTATTTCAAGGGCTTAATGGAAACGTAGACCTTGGCGGTGATTGGTACGATTCTGGTAACAACATGTTGTCTAGTAGTCAAATTGCGGCGCCTGCATCAGGAGGAAATTACAATTACAATTATGTTACTTCAAATGGTGTTTGTCCCGCGGACACATCACTTGTTGATTTGATCGTAGATGGAGATTGTGATTACTTATCACTCGCTACGGAAGCGATGAATGAAATTTCAATCTATCCAAACCCTGCGACAGAAGAAGTGAATATTGTCAATCCTGCAAACTCTGAAGCGTTGAAAGTAGAAATACTTGACGTGAACGGACGAGTAGTTGCGGTTGATGATGATGCACTCGAAAACACAACTGAAGGAACGGTTGCGATCGATCATTTAGAAACGGGTATTTATACCATTCGTATCTACAATGAGTTTGGTCAGAAGACCTTTAAACTTGTGAAGCAGTAAATTGATATAATTGCTCACAAATAATTGGAAAAGCGGTGCTCTATGAGCGCCGCTTTTTTTGTTCTATGATGTTTTAGAATTAAGAATATACTTGATACCTATTCGTCTTTTTTAATTCAGAGAAAAAGGTGCTTAATCACCCCATAATGCTGATTAATACTTCTACAACAAAAAACAGCTACTAAACTAATGGACACAATCATAACATGATTGAAGTTTAACTGTGAAATTATTTTTATTCTGCTAACCTTTTTATATATTTATGCGTTATTAACTACGAACAAAAATTATAGGTTTATGAAGAAAAAATTATTATTCATTCTTTTTTTAGTGTTTGGTGTCATTATAGAAGCTGACGCTCAAGTCTACATAGAAGAAGATTTTGAGAATGGGTTCCCAGCAGGCTGGGATCAAGGAACTTACTCTACGTCGTCTACTTCGTCGTGTAATGGACAATCAATCCGAGATAATGTTTGGAGTTTTGGTAATGTTACAAATGTCAGTAGTAATAATATGACCTCAACAGGAGATGATATTATTGTGTCTTTTGATTACAAAATAGTCGATTATGGAGCTCTTTCAACTGGAACTACTGGAGACTTCGGAGATTTTTATTTGCAGTATTCACTGGATGGAGGTTCAACTTGGTCTAACTACGATACCATTAACGAGGCAAGTCATACCGTATCAGGTTCATGTGTAACTTGGTCAAATACATTAACAGCGACGGATGTTCCCGCTGGTTCAGATTTCGCATGGAAACTTGATGGAACCTGGACAACGGGTGATTACTACGTCTATATTGATGATTTTTCAGCAATTGAGCAGGTAAGCTGTTATCCAGTTTCCGATATTGTTACTTCTAATATTACGAGCTCAACAGCTCAGATTGATTGGACTGAAAATGGAACAGCATCTATGTGGAATATCGAAGTTGGTAATGTTGGATTTACACCGGGGTCTGGGAATGAAATTTTTGCAGATATCGGGAATACATCTCAAACTTCAAATGCAACAGGATTAAGCGGAAGCACAACTTATGAGGTCTATATTCAAACCGATTGTGGTGGTGGAGATTTAAGTACATGGATTGGACCAGCAGTATTTACAACTTCATGTGGTACCGTTGTGGCTCCATGGTCTGAAGACTTTGAGAATGGAGGAGCAATACCATCGTGTTGGCTTCAAGGCCCATCTAACAATAAAGACTGGGAGTTTGACGATACGGGTTCTGGACATATTGGAAGTAATGGTACCATCAACGGCTCTACATCAAGTGGAGGCTATTTTGCTTGGCTAGATGATTCAGGCCCTCATGAGATTGGTACTGCTTTGTTATCCCCTCTAATTGATGTGTCAGGGATGACAGATCCGATGATGCGCTTTTATTTGTTAAGTGATAATGAAGGGAACACAAATGTGGACTTCTCTATCGATGTATGGGATGGTTCAGCATGGAACAATGATGTGTTTACTAGTAATTCGAACACAGCAAACGAAGCATGGGTACAGTTAAATGTATTCTTGAATAACTTGACAATTACAGGTCCAATACAGTTCCGCTTTGAGGTTGATGAAAACAATGGTACAGATTTCTACGATGATATTGCAATTGATGACGTGGAAGTCCTCGAGGCACCTTCTTGTTACCCATTATCTGACCTTTCTTTCACAGAGGTAGGAGCGGACTCAGTAGTTGTGAATTGGACTGAGAACGGATCTTCTTCCAACTGGTCTTATGAATATGGACCATCTGGATTTACATCAGGATCTGGTACGGTAGTAAACACTAGTTTCAACCCAGACACGCTTACTGGTCTTTCTCCCGAAACAGATTATGATGTGTATATTTGGAGTGACTGCGGTGGTGGTGATCTATCTGATACGATCTCAGATTCATTTACTACTACTCCCTCATGTCTAGCTCCAACAGCATTGGATTTTACAGATATCGGTTCTGACTCTGTAGTTATTTCTTGGACGTCAAACGGGGTAGCGACGGATTGGTCTTATGAATACGGTCCATCTGGCTTTACACAGGGGTCTGGATCAGTTGTTAATACTACAGACAACCCAGACACGTTGACTGGATTAACTTCAAGTACTGAATATGATGTGTATCTTTGGAGTGATTGTGGTGGAGGAGATTTATCTGATACAATTACAGGTACTTTTACTACGCAATGTTCAGTATATCAAGCGCCATTTTTTGAAGGTTTCGATAATGGTGTTCAACCCGACTGTTGGGACAACTTGTCGAGTGATGCAAACTCCACTGATCCCGATGCTTTTTGGGATTTTGATGGGAACCCAAGTTATGAAGCGGGTAATAACGGTCGCCCTGATGGTACTTATGCTTGGTGTGATGCTTCGAATCCCACGCCAGATAGTGTAATGCTAATCACGCCAAATATCGATGTGTCTCCTTTGACAAGTCCTTACCTGGAATTTGACTGGTTCAGTAATAATGATACTAACCCTGGTGATAACGTTCCTTTGATCGTTGACGTGTTTTCCAATGGTACATGGGAGAATATCGATACTTTAGCCACGGACAGTACAGAGTGGATGACGGTTAATTATGATCTCTCTGCCTATGCTGGTCAGGTGGTTAAAGTTCAGTTCAGAACAAACCAGACATTAACAACGAATTCAGCATACTACAACGACATTTTGCTGGACAACGTGAAGATTGATAACTGTCTTCCTGAGCCTGGTCAGGACGGTGAATTTGATGTGTGTCGAAAAAATGACACTGTGAACCTGAACAACAATATTATCGTGAAGGGTGAGAACAACGGGCGATGGGAGTATCCAAGTCTTCCTTCACTGATTGTTGATGACACCGTGTTCAATGTGTCTAACCTCCCTGCGGATGCCTACGAGGTGTATTACATCGTGGATGGAATCTGTTCAGAGGACACTACGACGGCGACGATAAACGTTTTTTCACCTTCTTCAGCGGGTCAAGATGGTTCAATTGAAGTTTGTTTAAACGAACCTGTTAATTTAATTCAAGGACTTAACGGAAACGTTGACCTTGGTGGTGATTGGTACGATTCTGGTAACAACATGTTGGCTAGCGGTCAAATTGCTGCGCCATCAGCAGGAGGAAATTACAATTATGACTATATCACTTCAAATGGTGTTTGTCCGGCGGACACTGCACTTGTTGAATTGATCGTAGATGGAGATTGTGATTACTTATCACTCGCTACGGAAGCGATGAATGAAATTTCAATCTATCCAAACCCTGCGACAGAAGAAGTGAATATTGTCAATCCTGCAAACTCTGAAGCGTTGAAAGTAGAAATACTTGACGTGAACGGACGAGTAGTTGCGGTTGATGATGATGCACTCGAAAACACAACTGAAGGAACGGTTGCGATCGATCATTTAGAAACGGGTATTTATACCATCCGAATTTACAATGAGTCTGGTCAGAAGACCTTCAAACTCGTGAAGCAGTAAATTATAATTGCTCACAAATAATGGGAAAAGCGGTGCTCTATGAGCGCCGCTTTTTTTGTTTCTATGTCGTTGATAGAACTCAGAATTTATTTTATTCCTATTCGTTTCTTTAAGATAGAGAGAGATAAAGCTCTTGATTGGTTATAGAACTTATCGTTTAATGGACGTGCGTTAGTTTACCTGAGAACGATTTCTATTACACAAAAAGGTCAGATTTTGGCCCTCCACGTCGGGTCAGGGTGAAGAAGAACCATTTAATTTACAAATCAATGATTGAACAATTTTAATCTTTTTCCTGCCAATAAATGATAGAGTTATTTCATTGCTTTTTTTATAACTATTATCGGCTCTTTGGCTCACTCCCGAAAAACATATCGGGACAGGTTCGAACTGGAAAACGAAACCTCAATGAATGCTGGATATTGATGAAGGCTTCGTTTTTTTAACAATATTATTGAAGGAGCCAGCATTGTTTGTCACCAGTTTATAAAAAAAGAGTAAATAAATGGGTGTATTCAACGCTTAAGAAGATGTATTGTAATATTAGACGATTATAAATAACTTAAATAATATAATTTGCAATATCTTTAACATATATAATTATTTTTGTAAATTATCTTTTATAAACCAACTAATTTTAGAAAATTTACGTCTTAGTTGCGTAATTGATTATAATTAATAAAATTGTATGCTCTTGAAAAGAATTATATTGTTAGCCGTTTTAACCGTATTAGGTAGTTTTAATATGAACGTTGCGCTTTCGCAATGTCCACAAACAGCACCGTATACGGAGAATTTTGATGGAGGTACCTGGGATCCAGGAACAGGTGCTATTGATGCTTGTTGGACGCGAAATAGTTCGACGGGTTTTTATTTTCAGACGAATAGTGGAACCACCAATTCATCTAACACGGGGCCTACTGCAGGTTTTGGAGGAACAGGAAATTATGTTTACACGGAAGCTTCTTCTGGTGCTACGGGTGATTTGGCTGAGTTGACTTCGCCTCAGATTGATTTGACTCCGCTGACAGATCCGTTCATGACATTTTATTTTCACATGCACGGTGATGATATCACCCAATTGGATGTTGAAATTTCCGATGATGGAGGGACAACCTGGACAGTTGAGGGATCGATTATTGGTGAACAACAAACGGACGAAACTGATCCGTGGGAAATTTACGCGTTAAATCTTACAGCCTATGCGGGACAGACGATTCAGGTAAGATTTTCGACCAACCGCGGTGGAGGTTTTAATGGTGATGTATCCATTGATGAACTTACGGTAGAGGAAGCACCAACGTGCCCCTTTCCTTCTGATTTATTAGTGACCAATACGGGACCAAATTCTGCTGATCTTTCCTGGACGGAAAATGGTTCAGCAACGAATTGGAATATTGAATATGGACCTACCGGTTTCACGCAAGGTACAGGAACAATAGTTCCCGCGAATTCAAATCCTTTTACCGTGACAGGACTAACCGCCGGGACTTCTTACGATTTTTATGTACAAGCTGATTGCGGCGGTGGTGATGTTTCAGACTGGATTGGTCCGGTAGGAGGTTTTACCAACTGTGCTGCGCTGGCTTCAGCGCCCTACACGGAGTCTTTTGATGGACCACAGTGGGATACAGGTACAGGAGATATCAGTCCTTGTTGGACGAGAACACCAACATCGGGTTATGCTTTTGAATCAAACACAGGTGGAACGGGAAGTTTCAATACTGGACCTTCTGCTGGATTGGGTGGTGCAGGAAATTATGTTTACACCGAAGCCTCTTCTGGAACAACGGGAAGTACGGCGGAAATAATATCGCCAGAAATTGATTTAACGCCACTCACGACTCCTTATATGACCTTCTACTATCACATGTTTGGAAGTGAAATAACACAGCTGGATGTAGAAATTTCAGATGATGGCGGAACGACCTGGACAGTAGAGGGGTCAATTGTGGGGCAACAACAAACAGCTGAAACGGATGCGTGGGAAATCTACCCGGTTAACCTTTCTGCTTATGCAGGTCAAAGTATTCTAGTACGCTTTTCAACGTCGAAAGGAGGAGGATATGAAGGAGATGTTTCTGTTGACCAGTTGGTGATCGAAGAGGCTCCAACCTGCCCGTTCCCTTCTGACCTGGTTGTAACAAATATCGGAACGAATAGTATAGAGCTTTCCTGGACAAATGGAGGGACGGAAACCATGTGGAATATTGAATATGGTCCTACGGGCTTTACACAAGGCTCTGGAACGCTATTCCCTGTTACGAATAATCCAGGTACTGTAACAGGCCTAAACCCCGCTACATCTTATGATTTTTACTTACAAGCAGATTGTGGTGGAGGTGATGAGTCAGATTGGATAGGTCCGGTTTCAGCATTTACAAATTGTTTACCTGAAACGGCTCCTTATACAGAGAATTTTGATGGTACGGAATGGAATACGACTACAGGTGATATTAGCCCTTGTTGGTCACGAAATCCTTCAAATGGATTTTATTTTCAATCGAATACGGGAACAACACCCTCTGGAAGCACAGGGCCTTCTTCAGGATTTGGAGGTGCTGGTAATTACGTCTACTCCGAAGCTTCTTCTGGGTCAACGGGTGACATCGCTCGGATTATTTCTCCTGAAATTGATTTGACGCCTTTGACTGATCCCTTTTTGACATTTTATTACCATATGTACGGAAACGACATTACACAATTGGATATTGAAGTAACAAATGATGGGGGCGCAACCTGGACGAACGAAGGTACGATAGTGGGTGAACAACAAACTGCTAACGGTGACGCCTGGGAGGTTTATCCAGTGAGCCTAACGGGATATGCAGGTCAAACGATACAAGTACGTTTTTCTACAGCACGTGGAGGAAGTTTGAATGGTGATGTTTCAATTGATCAATTTGTAGTGGAAGAAGCTCCTTCTTGCCCATTCCCAATTGATTTTCAATCAAATACCATTGGAAGTACGGATGTCGAATTGGCGTGGACGAGTCTTGGATCTGAAACACAATGGAATATCGAGTTTGGATTAGCTGGATTTACACAAGGTGGCGGAACATTCCAACCTGTTACATCCAATCCTGCAACAATTACGGGATTAAATCCGGCCACTCAATACGATTTCTACGTTCAAGCTGACTGTGGTGGTGACGAATCAGATTGGGTAGGTCCACTGACGATTACTACGGCATGTACTCCGTTTACGGCACCTTTCAATGAGAATTTTGATGGAACGGATTGGGACCCTGTTTCTGGTGATATTAGTGTGTGTTGGACAAGGAACCCAACAAGTGACTATGCATTCGAAACAAATTCAGGTAATACACCAACCAATAGTACAGGTCCTTCATCAGGATTCGGAGGAACAGGAAACTATATCTTTACGGAATCGTCTTCTGGATCAAACGGGGATGTTGCTCAATTTACATCTCCTTATATTGACCTGACACCGTTGACAGTTCCATATCTGACGTTTTACTATCACATGTATGGTGACGATATCACTCAGTTGAGCGTTCAAGTTTCTGATGACGGTGGTTTGACGTGGAATGGGATTGGATCGATTGCTGGACAACAGCAGACGAGTGAAATAGAACCATGGGAAGAATTCGGTATTGCATTAGGAGGTTATATCGGTCAAACAGTGCAAATCAGGTTTGTAACTTCACGTGCTGGAATCAATGGTGATTTGGCTATTGATGAATTCGAAATTCTTGAAGCACCATCTTGCCCAGATCCAACTGGTTTAACAGCAATCAATATTGCAGCAACGACAACTGAATTGGATTGGCAGCCAGGATTTAATGAAACAGAATGGATCATTGAATATGATACGGCTGGGTTCACTTTAGGAACGGGTAATACGTTAGTAACGACTAATAACCCTGAAACAATTACGGGCCTTACTCCGGATACGCAGTATGATGCTTATGTAAGAGCAATTTGTAGCCCTGGTGATACGAGTGATTACAGTGCGATTGAAGAATTTTCAACAGAGTGTCTAACATACATGGCGCCGTTCTTAGAGGAATTTCAGGCTGGAGTTCAACCAGATTGTTGGGACAACTTGAATAACACGAACTCAACAAGTGCTAATGCGTTTTGGGAGTTTTCAGGTTCGCCTGGTAATGGTGCGGGAGCGAACGGACGCCCCAATGGCACATTTGCCTGGACAGATGGTTCTTTTCCAACACCAGATAGTGTAATGTTGATCACCCCGAACATCGATGTGTCTCCATTGAATGATCCTTACTTAGAATTTGACTGGTTTAGCAACAATACGAATAATCCAGGGGATAATGTTCCACTCATAGTTGAGGTTTATGCCAGCGGAACGTGGAATTATCTGGATACACTTCAGGGTGATAGTACAAACTGGAGAACGGAATCGTATGACCTCGCAGCATACGCTGGCCAAGTGATAAAGGTTCGGTTCATGACGAATCAAACAGTAACGAACGGTTCAGCATTCTACAATGATATATTGCTAGATAATGTGAAAATTGATAACTGTTTCGCTATTCCTGGTCAGGATGGATCGCTCGATTTCTGTCGACTTGACGATACCGTTAATTTGAATAACAACATCATCGTACAGGGTCAGAATAATGGGCGTTGGGAATATCCAAATACGCCGTCATTAATCGTCGATGACACCTTGTTCGTGGTATCGAATCTGCCTGCTGTACCGCACGAGGTATATTACATCGTAGACGCGGTTTGTGAATCTGACACAACAGTCGCTACAATTGACTTGTTTCCTGCTTCAAATGCAGGTCAAAATGGTCTCTTAGTAGCTTGTAGAAATGAACCAGTGGACTTAAATGACGGTCTGGATAACAGTGCAGATACGATCGGCACATGGAATGACCCTTACGAGAACCCACTAGGTAACGGACAAGTGACTTCACCAGATGCACCTGGAGATTATAACTATCAGTATATTGCTGATAACGGAGTTTGTCCAGCGGATACAGCTATCATGATGTTACGTGTCGACGGCAATTGTAACTACCTTTCTGTTGGAATGGAAAGCATGAAAGAAATTGCTGTATACCCGAATCCAGCGTCTCATGAGATTAATATTACGAATCCTGAAAACGAAAAGGCTTTACAAGTGGAAATACTTGACATAAACGGTCGTGTCGTTGCTGTGGATGATCAGGCGCTACGAAATTCGACGGAAGGAACCGTAGTTATTGATCATCTCGAAACTGGTATATATACGCTTCGCGTGTTCAATGAGCAAGGTTCCAAAACGTTCAAAATTGTGAAGCAGTAGAACACAAGTTTTTATAATATTGAATAAAACGACATTCCGGCAGGGATGTCGTTTTTTTGCGTTTTATACTTATAAATGCTTAACGACAATGATTTCCTTCTAGGGTTTAATTGAAGAGGCGTAATGCAGAATAAGAGAAAAAATCAAAGCTATGAACGAAACGATTATAATCAAACGGAATTCAAACTGCATATTGCGAATAAAGGGGATTATCGCGGTATATTTGTCAGCTAGAATCAAAAGTTTTGGCCGGTATTGTCGGGTATCATTAAGGTAACCATTTTCTTGTAGAATTTCTGTTGCTTTTAAAACATCTTTCTCTCTTACCTGGAGTTTAACCCCGCCAATGGCATTGGAATAAAATGGATGGGCATCAACAGTATACTCATCTTTCAAAAAACATTCGATACCATCTGCTTCTAGACGAGACCGTAAAACCGTAATTTCAATGGAGTGGGAGAAGGTCATTATTGTCACGAAATCATTCATGGGGGTAGCTTGAATGGTAAATGTAACTAATTTCTTTCAACCATTGAGAAAAAGTCCTGAGCGTGAAATTCTTTCGTTTGCTGATTGAACACCTGGGCTTGATGCCTAATTTCTAATTTTCGAAATCAAACATAGCGAGGTGAGAATAGTAGAGTGAGAGCGAAGAAAAAACAAAGTGAGTGTCATCACTCACGCTCTCACGCTCACTCTGTTTTTGTACCCGGGGCGGGAATCGAACCCGCACTCCCGAAAGAATTGGATTTTGAATCCAACGCGTCTACCAGTTCCGCCACCCGGGCATCATTTTGAGAACTGCAAATTTATTTAAATATCGCTTAAGAGCAATGGGAAATGAAATTATTTTTTAAGCTCATTTTGTTTAGATGCGATGATATCTTGAATTGCATCTTTTGATTTATACGATTTAAATTTAGTTTCTAATTGCATTGCAGAGCTTCTATCCTTTGTTTGTGTCTGAAAAACGATCATCCAGGGTCGATACGGTTTGGTTGATCTTACGTAACCATTGTTATGCCGATTAATGCGTTCATCTATATTTTTTGTTTGTCCAATATAATACCGGTCAAACTTGGTGCTGTACAGGATGTAAACTGAGTAACTCATATTAATTGATTTAGTGGTTAAAATTCCCGAAAGAATCCCGATAGAATCGGGACGCGTCTACCAGTATGCTCCGATGCCAATAGAATTCTAAATTTATATCGGAGTTCCGCCACCCGGGCATCATTTTGAGAACTGCAAATTTATTTAAATATAGCTTAAGAGCAATGGGAAATGAAATTATTTTTTAAGCTCATTTTGTTTAGATGCGATGATATCTTGAATTGCATCTTTTGATTTATACGATTTAAATTTAGTTTCTAATTGCATTGCAGAGCTTCTATCCTTTGTTTGTGTCTGAAAAACGATCATCCAGGGTCGATACGGTTTGGTTGATCTTACGTAACCATTGTTATGCCGATTAATGCGTTCATCTATATTTTTTGTTTGTCCAATATAATACCGGTCAAACTTGGTGCTGTACAGGATGTAAACTGAGTAACTCATATTAATTGATTTAGTGGTTAAAATTCCCGAAAGAATCCCGATAGAATCGGGACGCGTCTACCAGTATGCTCCGATGCCAATAGAATTCTAAATTTATATCGGAGTTCCGCCACCCGGGCATCATTTTGAGAACTGCAAATTTATTTAAATATAGCTTAAGAGCAATGGGAAATGAAATTATTTTTGGTACTACTGTTATTTTAATGGATAA